>CAYPPC010000005.1:0-18409 GCA_964412435.1 uncultured Paludibacter sp. | reverse complement strand
GCTTGTGCCAGTGCCATTCCGTAACCGGGAACGATAATCACCGATTTGGCTTTACCTAACTTACCGGCAACGTTCACCGCAGGTTTCTCTTCAGCCTCTTCGGGGGCGTTGATGCCTGCGAGCAGTTTGTTGAGAGATTCTTTGGCATCGCCTAAATAGAGATGCACTCCCTCTTCGCGCTCATATAGCGGGTTGGGCACTCCGGCATAACCGGGGTTGAGATCATAGTTCAAGATGAAAATCTCTGGAGCTTTGTCCACATTGAGTACCGGCATTCCGTAAATGGGTGTATCCACCGCATCGCGTGCAGCGGGGTTGAGTACGTCGTTGGCACCAATTACCACCACAGCATCAGATTTCTCAAACTCCTCGTTGATGGCGTCCATCTCGTAGAGCTGCTCGTAAGGCACATCCGCTTCTGCCAGCAATACGTTCATATGCCCGGGCATGCGACCCGCCACCGGGTGAATGGCATATTTCACCTCTGTGCCGTTGGCTTCGAGGGTGTCGGCGAGCTGACGAACCAAGTGTTGCGCTTGTGCCAGTGCCATTCCGTAACCGGGAACGATAATCACCGATTTGGCTTTACGCAGTAGTTGACCTTCTGGTTTTTTAGAAACTTTTTTCTCTGCCTTTTTCTTTTGAGTTGGGGCGGGAGCAGTAGCCGGGCCGGATTTTTTATGAGCTACAGAAGTTTTACCGGTTAAGATGTCGATCAGACTGCGGTTCATGGCACGACACATAATTTGTGTCAGGAACAATCCGGATGCACCCACAATGCCGCCGACAGCAACTAACAGAATGTCACCGATGGCCATACCGGCTATGGCACCTGCCACACCGCTCAAAGAGTTGAGCAGCGAAATGGTAATGGGCATATCGGCACCACCTACGCGCACTGCAAAAGCATAACCAAAGAAGAGGCTGATTACAGTAGCTGCGAGAATTATCGGCAGAGTGGCACCGGCAGTTTTTGAGAATAGGGCAGAGGCGATTACCAGAACCAGCATCAGTGTAATCAGTACATTCAGAATCAGTGGGTGATTCTTCCAAATGACAGGTTTTTGTGCCAGTAATTTATGCAGTTTTCCGGCAGCAACCAGGCTGCCCGAAAGTGTAAGCAGTCCCACCAGCACGGCGAGCACGGCAGTTATATTCATAAACACCAGATAGTCGTTCGTGGCTACTCCCACGCCTGCGAGGGTGAGGATACCCACTAATCCGGAAGCGAGTCCGCCCACACCGTTGAGCAGTGCAACCAGCTGCGGCATCTCAATCATTTTTACCCGAAGGGCAAGAAATGAACCGATTAAAATACCGATGAGGCCATAGAGATAGATGGCCCATACGGAGACGATGTCATTAAAAATGAGAGTGATAACGATACCACTGAAAAGGCTGACCGCACTGATGATGTTACCGGTAACAGCAGTTTTCACCTTACTCATCAATGAGATACCGAGCAGCACACCCAAAGCGAGCAGTACGCAGATAATATAATATATTGTCAGACTCATTGTTTTGCCCTCCGTTTTTTCGATTTATTAAACATTTTAAGCATGCGGTGGGTCACTAAAAAACCTCCCACCACATTGACGGTAGCGGCAATAATTGCCAGACGACCCAGAATGTGAGCCAGTAGCTGATTATCGTTGCCTTTTGCCAGAACGGCGAGGCCCACAGCAGCTACGGCACCCAAAATGGTGATTCCGGAGAGTGCGTTCATGCCTGACATCAAAGGTGTGTGCAGTAAGCTTGGAACGTTTTTGATAATTACGTAGCCGACACCGGTTGAAACAGCGAAAATTACTAATAATATTACAGGTGACATAGATTTGAGTTTTCGGTATTAAACACTTTAGCTCCGCCCGGGCGGAGCTAAAAAATAGTAAGATCAGATGCCCATTGCTTCGCGTGTGCCGTAGTGAACGATCTCCTTCTCTTTGGTCACAACAATGGCAGAAGTGATGTCATCGCTCATATCCAGGTGCATTTGTCCATCTTTCACCAGGTATTTCACCAGGTTGTAAACGTTTTGAGCAAACATCAGCGTGGAGGCAGTAGGGATCATACCGGGGATGTTTTTTGTACCGTCGATAATGACTCCGTGGATGGTCTCTTTTCTGCCGGCAGGCGTCACCTCGCAGTTACCGCCCTGGTCGATGGATACGTCCACAATAACAGCCCCTTTTTTCATGGTTTTCACCATCTCTTCGGTGATCAGGATGGGGGCAACTTTTCCCGGAATCAGAGCACTCAGAAAGACAATATCCATCTCTTTGATAATCTCCGCAATTACTTTGCGCTCTTTTTCGAGCCACTCATCCGGAAGTTTAAGCGCATAGCCTCCCTCTCCGATAGCCAGTTCGGTCGGAACACCCGATTCAACGGTTTTTGCGCCCAGGCTTTTACCGTGCTCAAGTGCGGTAGGGCGGATATCGAGTGCGTGGGTGATGGCTCCCAGTCGTTTGGCGGTAGCCAAAGCCTGCAGGCCGGCCACACCGGTACCAATCACCAGAACTTTGGCCGGTTTTTGCATACCTACAGCAGTAAACATCTGCGGCATAAATACGGTGAGTTCGTTAGCGGCATTGAGCATGCCTTTGTAGCCTGCACAGGTACTCATGGAGGTGAGTGCATCCATGCTTTGTGCCCGGGAGATACGCGGAACTCCATCCAAAGTCAGTGAAATCACACCATTGCCAGCCAGCTTTTTCACCATTTCGTGGTTCACCGGTGAGGCGGGGTGCAGGAAAGTAATGAGATATTGGCCCGGACGAAACATGTCGGCTTCGTGTTTGCCTAACTCTTCGTTGAAAAGCGGCTCTTTCACCTTCAGAATAAGGTCGGCGCGGGCGATGATCTCTTCAACACCGGCAACAATTTCAGCACCGGCTTTTTCGTACTGCTCGTCTGAAAAGAGCGATTTGTCACCGGCTCCCTTTTCAACCAGCACCCGGATGCCGTCATCAATAAATTTTTGTACAGTTTCAGGTGTGGCAGAAACTCGCGCTTCACCTTTCATAATCTCTTTAAGAATTCCGATTGTCATGATATTAGTCTGTTTTAGTTTTTGTTTGTTTTTCCGGAGCTGCGTCTGAATGGGTAGTGACTTTTTGCTTCACTTTCCTTTTCGGAAGCACTGCTCTTTTGATTATCTGTTTTTCCGAAGAATCACAGGACAAAAATAGTAAAACAATTGTAATATCAAAGCAGTTTTACGAGAAATGAGGTGTTAATTTGTAAGAAAAATGAGCATCGTGGAGATGAAAAAAGGCTGATTTAACAAAATATAACGCTATATTTTTGTTTGTTAGTATCAAAATGTCAAAAACGACCTCTGTTTTGATATTAGTTTTGACACAATGAACGAAAAAGGATAAAATTGCAGATAGCTCGGTTCTAAAAAGAGAATGATTTCAGAAAAGTGTAAATTATAAAAGCCGGTGGCTATAATTCACACTTTTTAAATGAAAATCGCAAGGAAAAACCGGATGGTTTCTCCCGGTTGAAAGCCGGCTTAGCTTTCGATATGATAAACTTCTTTGTACATGATGGAGCGAAGCTTATCAAAATTGCTGAGTGCAAATTCTGCCTGATCACTCATCAGCTCGAGAGGGATAAAGTCACCACCGGGTCTGTAAGGCGGCTGGCTGTAGGCCACCGGAAGTATTTCAAATCCGAGACGTTTGTAGAAATCGAGGCGTCGTTCGCCATATTCTGAATCTCCTGCGCGTTCAGCTTCCAGAATAATAGGTTTATCGCTCTTGCTTTGCAGTAGTTTTACCAGTTTTTCGCCCAGTTTATGTCCGCGCATGGGTGGTTCCACCGCCAGGTGTTCCAGGTAAATGAACTCATCAAACTCCCAATAGTTTACAAAACCTATCATTGAGTTATTCATCAGTACAGCCATGCAGTTGAATAAGGTGTTTGATTCGAGCAGTCGGATAAAGTCATTTTTCAGATGTCTTTGCTCTTCGGGGAAGGTGTCCAGATAAAGTGTGATTATCTCCTCTGCAAAATGATCATTGGAGGAGGTGATTCGAATAAAATCCATAGTTTTGAAATGAAAAAAAGAGAGAAGAGACTGCGCATGTGTCAGCTCTTCTCACCTTTGCAGATAAAAAATAATTAATTAATGTCCTCCACAATGTTCGCAACCTCCATCGTGGTGATGGTGATGTCCGTTGTGATCATGATCGTGGTCGTCCTGGCAACCGCAGTCGCTTCCACATCCGCAACCACCGCCGAAGATAGCATTGAGCTCTTCAGGTGTTGTTTCAGTAACAGAGATAACTTTGCCTTCGAAATGCAGGTTTTCGCCTGCCAGCGGGTGGTTCAGGTCAACTGTTACGTGGGTATCGTTTACCGACACCACCTGAGCCTGAATGCGGTTGCCTTCGTGGTCCATCATGGGCACGATGTTGCCTTCGAAAACAATCTCTTCGTCCAGCTTGCCGTCGATCTCAAAAATAGAACGATCCAGTTCGATAACAGCTTCGTCGTCATATTCACCGTAGGCTTCTTCGAAGGGGATGTCAAATTCAAACTTGTCACCAGCTTCCAGATTTTCCAGTCCTTTTTCAAACTTGGGAAGCATCATGCCCACGCCAAAGATAAAATTCAGCGGATGGTCGGCGGTAGCGCGCTCCATCAGTTCTTTTTCACCGTTTTCGCCGTCAACGAAAAGTTCGTATTCTACGTTTACAGTTGTGTTGATTGATACTTTCATTCTTTATAGTTTTTTTTGTGTTATTGATTCCGGTAGTTTTTTCTACTCAATTATATTATAATGTTTTATATGCAAAATAGTTCTGTATTCAGTGAAATTTTAAGTTTTAATACCAGGTGACATTATTATAGGCACCTCTGCTGCCTTGCTTCTCAATTTTCAGGTCGTGCAGCATACTTGAATTCACGCCAATCCTGAAGTTGTAAGTTTTGAAAGGTCCGAAGGGAACAAAGTTTCCGGTCATCGTCCAGCAGTGCAGGTTTCGGGTTACGTTGAAACTAGTATAAGTAAACTGTTTGGCGGCAAAGTCAAAGGAGGTGGTTCCGCTGACTCTCCAGCCGGGTGTGAGCTCAATGTTTCCGCTTACATTCAGATTGTGTGTCAAACGCCTCTTATAATCCATTTTGTCGTAATTAAACTCAGTGCCGTCACCAAACCTGACTGAGTAGTTGATGGAGAGACTCCAGGGTACTTTTATCTCTTCGTAACCGTCGTTGTCGCGCTCGGCTTTGTCGATATTCTGATTGGTGTTGCGACTCACCGCATCCAGACTGTGCTGCTGGTTGGGGTTGTTCGGGTCATTTTCAAATGCCCCCAGATCATCATCATCCATATCTCCTTCAGCTATCTTGCTACGCTTCTCTTTGCGCTTGAAAGTGTTGTTGTTAAAGGTGTAACCATAAGAGAGGCTGGTGCCCAAAAAACGGGGCAGTTTGCCATGATTCCAACGCAGTTGGTTGATTTTCCTTGGTCTGCCATCGGGCCCCAAACCATACATATAAGGATCAAAAGAACCACCCAGGCTGATATTGCGCGATGGTCCAAGTTTTATACGCAGGTTTCCGCTGAAGTTAGACCACTGCATGGAGTCGGCAGCCAGATTGTAACCTCCGCCAATCGAAAGCTGATCAATCAGACTGACAATATTGGTTGGTTTCAAGCCGGTGGTGTCTTTGTCATTGCGCACCTTCATCTCCAGGTTATTACCCAGGGTGAAAAATAGATTTCCGCTTTTCCCCCTTCCGGGAGTACCATATAGTGAACGGTCGAAGCGGGAGTAATGCACCTCCTCGTAAAGCATATTGTTCTGATCTTTCGGATCCACAAAGGAGCGAACGTAGGTGTCCCAATATCCCCAGCGAGGGTCGCCAAAGTCAGGGGTATACCCAAAGCCGATACTCGGATCAAGTTTGTGGCGGATGGCTACCACTTTATCACCAAAGAGTTTTCGGCTCGGGGTGTACATACCATACAGTGTGGTATTGGCTGAAATATTGGTGTTGAAGTCAAAAACACGTTTAAAACCATTTACTTTGGTGTCAACAGGTCGCCTCTCCTCTTCATCCCACTCCCGCTTTATAGAGCTCAGATACCAGCGCTCTTTGTAGGTAAATGAGGGGGAGATGGTGATATAATTGAGCACGTTGAAAGATGCCGATATAGGTATATTGTGCTGCATCCCGTTGCGCCAGTCTTCAGCAAATGAAGATTTCAGCAGCAGATCCTCCTTGGTGGTGATGCTGTTTGACATCGATCCGGAGTATGACATGGTAATTTTTTCATACCAGCGCTCTTTACCCAATCTCTTCTTAAATTTCAGCGGATTGATCCGGCTCATCGAGATAGAGATATTGGGCAGCGTCACACTGATGGTGGAGTCGCGTGTACGCTGGTCAATTCCAAAATTGGAGGTGATGGCAAAAGGGCTGTTGGGGAAGCGCTGTGAAAGTGAAATGCTTGAACTTTTCGTGTTTTCCGCATTCACCGGTGAATAGTAACTGTTAATATTGTTTCGGTTGTAGCCGCTTGTTGAAAAGTTGACACTGGCCGAAAAGGTCCGGAAAGGGTTCACCTTCGGACTTTGCGAGTGTGACCAGCGGATGCTGAGGTTTTTCGCTTTGTTATATTCGGGCAGACCTTTTTCTCCAATCACATCTTCCCGGTAGCTGATGCCGATACCACCATTATATTTATAGCGGCTCAGGTAGTTGGAGGTCAGATTGAGCCCCCAGGTTCCTTTGCTGTAAACATCGCCTTTCAGACTCAGGTCAACGTGATCATTGATTGCAAAATAGTAACCACCGTTAGTTAAACCGTAACCCCGGGTAAATTCTGTATCGAATGAGGGCATTTCAAGTCCCGATGAATAGTTGGTGTTGAAAGGGAAAAACCCGAATGGCAAAGCCACCGGTAAAGGAATGTCGAGCAGTACCAAATGTGCCGGACCCGTAACAATATGCTCTCCCGGGGTCACTTTGGCCCGTTTGAGGCTGAGATAAAAGTGCGGGTGATCATGCAGGTCACAGGTAGTATATTTCCCGTCAGCCAGATTGAGGGTTGAGTTATCAATGATTTTTGTGTGTTTACTGATAATGTAGCCCTCGCCTTCCTGGGTCACAGCCTGCTTCACAAAGCCGCGCCGGGTCCGGAAGTTGTAGGCTATTTCGTGTGAAGTATATTCTGACTGACTGTCTTTGAATACAGGTTTCCCCACCAGGGTACCGGTGCTATCAACCGTAGAGTAGGCGTACACAATGGAGCTGTCTATCACCACCCGCAGGTAGCTTGCTTCGGAGAGATCCATCTCTTTGTACTTGACTTTTGCATCTCCGTACATATAGCCGAGTCCGGTGCCGTAGAAAACTATGGAGTCGGTGGCGGTGTAACTCACTTCAGCGTCAAACGCTTCCTGCGCTTTTTTTACCGAATCAGTGTGGTTCACTACAGTCAGAGAGTCAGCCGGAGTTTGGCGTGTCAGTGAATCGGCAGGAGAGCCAACCCGCAGGGAGTCGGCCGTTTGCAAAGCGGCAACGGAGTCATTGGCCGACAAGGGTGTTTGTCCGGAAGCCGTATAGGGAAACAGACTTACGAAAAACAAACAGATGAAGACTAATTTTAAAACTCCTGCTCGCATTTATTAATTTCTACATTGCAAAATATCATGCAAATTTAGATAAAAAAATGGTGTGTCTCTTAGTTTATCCTATATTTTATGAATAATTTCAGAATTTACAATTAAATCTATCAGGCTCAGTCAGAGAAATTGATTAATTTTGCACTGTTTTTGTTGTCAGTAGTCCGAAACGCCCCGAACTATGTGAAAGCTTTATCTGTTTAGAGTTTATCACGTCGGGCCGGATTGTGAAATTTATAAAAGTTCTGAGCCAATGAGATTCTTTACCAAGCCAATTCTTTCGACACTTCTTTTATTATTTATTTTTGCCGCATCCATCGATGCTGCCAATAAGTTTACATTGGTTATTGATGCCGGTCACGGCGGACATGATCACGGGGCTATCGGCAAAATTACCAATGAAAAAACTATTAATCTGGATGTTGCCCTGAAGTTTGGCAAAATGGTAGAGAAAAACTATCCCGATGTGAAAGTGGTTTATACCCGCAAAACAGATGTGTTTATTCCGCTGAAACGTCGTGCTGATATCGCCAACTCAAACAATGCTGACCTTTTTGTAAGTATTCATACCAATGCAGCCCGGTCAACGGCTGCCTATGGAACGGAGACCTATGTGCTCGGTTTGCATAAAACGCAGGCCAACCTGGATGTTGCGATGCGTGAAAACTCGGTGATTACACTGGAGGAAGATTATAAGGAAAAGTACAACGGTTTTGACCCCAAATCCATTGACTCCTATATTATGTTCGAATTTATGCAGGACCGGAACCTGGATAAGAGTTTGCGTTTTGCTTCGCTGGTAGAGCAAAAATTCAGTGGTATCAAACGCCACAGCCGGGGAGTGCGGCAGGCCGGATTTGTGGTGCTTTATCAAACAGCTACTCCCAGCGTGCTGGTGGAGCTTGGCTTTATCTCCAACGCCAACGAAGAGCGTTATCTCAAAAGTGAAACCGGCCGCGATCAGCTGGCCCGCTCCATTTATCATGCATTTGAAGCATATAAGCGAGAACACGATAAAAAAAGTGGTATCGTTCATGAGCAAGTGGCGGTTGCAGCAGATGTTGTACCGGCCGTAACGAGTCCGGCAGCGGTGAGTGTGCCTGCCACGGATGCATCAGCCGAAGGCCTGGTTTATAAGTTGCAGTTGTTTGCCATTAAGAAGAAACTGAGTGCCGGAAGTGCTGAGTTTAAGGGTTTGAAAAACATTGACTTCCACCTGGAGGGCGGACTTTACAAATATACTTACGGGGTAGAAGCAACTTATGGTGCTATTGAAAATTTAAAGAAAAGTATTGCCGGAAAATTTCCGGATGCATATATTATTGTCTATCTTGATGGGCGGAAACTGTCACCGGCAGAAGCAAGACCCTATCTGAGTAAATAAAAAAAAGCCGGATAAAGGCTGAAAAAATTAAAACCACATTAATCAAAAATAAAAAGATGAAAAGTAAAATATCGCGCGAAGTGAGAGTAGGGCTAATGGTTGCAGTAGCCATTTTTCTGTTCTATTTTGGCTTTAACTATCTGAAAGGTGTCAGTATATTTCAATCTACCAATCAATACACGGGAGTTTTTGAAGAGCTCGACGGCTTAGTGAAGTCCTCACCGGTAAAAATCAAAGGTTTCAAAGTGGGGCAGGTGAGCGATATTCGCTTCGACTTTAGCAAAGATGAACCATTTGTTGTGAAAATTGAGGTAGATAACAATATTTCGCTACCGATAGGTACTGAAATGCTGCTGACGGATGATGGTTTGCTGGGTGGTAAAATTATTGAGCTGGTTTATTCAGAAGATTATGCGGACAGCGGCAATCATCAAAAGAATGATGTTTTACCCACTGCCGTGTCGAAAGGTCTGATGGATGATCTGAGTGCTTCATTGATTCCCAAGGTGGAAAATATAGCTCTTCAGGCCGACTCACTTTTAAGCTCTATCAGAAAACTGATAGATAATCCGCTGATCGAGGCAAGTCTGGCTTCTATCGAGAAAACCAGTGCCGATCTTGCACTCACCTCTGCAGAGCTAAAAAACCTCACCGGGCGGCAACTTCCGGCTATCCTCGAAAATGTGGACGGCATGACAAACGATCTGAAAATCACTACAGAAAATATCAAAAATATTGACTTTGCAGGTACCATGCAAAAGGCCGATTATACTGTGAAAAATCTACAAGACCTTACCGGCAAGCTGAATGACAATGAAGGTAGCCTGGGCCTGTTGATGAATGATAAGGAGCTGTATATCAGGCTTAACAATACGGTTGAGAGTGCTGATAAACTTTTAATCGATTTGAGAGAGCATCCGAAGAGATATGTTAATTTTTCTTTATTCGGCGGTAAGGGCAACTGAGTTTTAAGTAGAATGATTCTAAATTAGAAAAAAGATTTGTTTTCTATTTATTAGTCTCGAAACCTCTGTTTTTCAGTGCTATTGGGACAGTAGTGCAAAAAAGGAGCTGAAGTTGCATAGATTATTAAAAGGTTTGATTTTCAAAAGCTTATGACTGGAAAACTGGCTCTCAGTATAATGTATAGCGGGTTTTTGTAAGGGCTTGATAGTCTGCGAGTTGCCTCCGGGTTAGAATTGTGAAATTTCAGCTGTTTTGATATTCAAAAATTAATCCCGAAATTTGTAAAACTATTTTTCGCTAAAAATCTATTATTAAATAAAGACAGTTTGTGAACTCGGTCCAGGTCGAGTTTTTTGTCCCGGAACCTTAAAAAATTGTTGAAGGAAATTATGAGTAAAACTACGCAGATGTGGAATGAGTGTTTAGATATTATTGGAGATAATATAAATGAAACTTCATTTAATACCTGGTTTAATCCTATAGTGCCATTGTCATACGAAAATCAGACTTTTGTGCTTCAGGTGCCCAGCCAGTATTTTGTTGAACACATTGAAGATACATATATTGATCTGTTGCGTAAAACTCTTACCCGCGTTGCCGGGAGTGGCACCAGACTTGAATACCGGGTGTTGATTGACCCGCAGAGCGGCGACGGAACTACTATTCCGAGCACAGCTGAGGAGAACAGCACTCGCACTCACAAGAAGGTGAAGACGAGTGCCGGACAAATTGTTTCCCCCTATCAGCAGGTGAAGCTGCCTGAAATTGATCCGCAACTCAATATCTCATTCAACTTTAATAAGCTGATTGAAGGAAAAAGTAACAAACTGGCGCGTACCGCCGGAATGAGTATTTCCAACGATCCGGGAAAAACGGTATTTAATCCACTCTTTGTATATGGTAAATCCGGTGTGGGTAAAACGCACCTTTTGAATGCTATCGGAGTTAAAACAAAACAGCTTTATCCTGAAAAACGGGTGCTGTATGTATCTGCCAATACGTTCCAGATTCAATATACCGACGCCGTACGCAATAATACAGTGAACGATTTTCTAAACTTCTATCAGACGATTGACGTTTTGCTGATTGATGATATTCAGGAGTTCTCCGGAAAAACCGGTACACAGAACACTTTTTTCCATATTTTCAATCATCTGCATCAGACCGGCAAGCAGCTGGTGCTGACATCAGACCGCTCGCCGCTAGAAATGGTGGGTGTGGAGCAGCGCCTGCTTACCCGCTTCAAGTGGGGACTGGCAGCCGAGATTGAAAAACCTGATTTTGAGCTGAGAAAACAGATTCTAAAAGATAAAATCTACCGCGACGGACTGGATATTCCTGAGGAGATTGTTGAATATATCGCTGAACATGTTACAGATAATGTGCGCGACCTGGAGGGAGTGCTCATTTCGATGCTGGCTCACTCAACGCTCACCAGCATGCCGGTTGATATTGACCTGGCAGAGAGAATTATCAGCCGTATTGTGAACATCACACCCCGTGTGTTGACAGTAGAGAGTATCCGTGACACTGTTTGCGACTACTACAACCTGTCGGTAGAGGCGATTTCAACCCGCTCACGCAAACAGGAGGTGGTTCAGGCCCGTCAGATAGCAATGTATTTTTCTAAACTGATGACCAAAAGTTCACTGGCCAATATTGGCCTGCACATCGGCAAGCGGGATCACGCCACAGTACTGCATGCCTGCAAAAAGGTGGAGGATTTAATGGAGACCGATAAACAGTTCAGACAAGATGTGGAGGAAATTGAGAATCTTTTGAAGAAATAAAAAACAAAAAATATAAGAGAAAGAGAGATACCGGAGCGGTATCTCTCTTTTTTTGCCAAAAACTCAGCAATTACTTTAATACTACGAAAAAAAATATTATTTTTACCACCGAAATAAAACAAGTATAAAAATGGTTTATAGATTTACAATACTCTCGGACGAAGTTGACGAATTTTTGCGTGTAATCGATATTGATCCTGACGCGAGTTTCTTGGAGTTGCACAATGCAATTTTAGATTCGGTAAAATTTGAAAAAGATCAGATTACCTCCTTCTTTACCTGTAACGACAGCTGGGAAAAAGAGCAGGAAGTAACCCTGATTGAGATGGATACCGATTCGGAATATGACAACCTGGTGATGGAGTCGACCCGCCTGAGTGAGCTGCTTGAAGATGAAGAGCAAAAACTGCTTTTTGTTTTTGATATGCTGGATGAACGAGCATTTTTTATTGAACTGACTGAAATTATTCTGGGTAAAGAGCAGGCCAAACCGAAAGTTGTCAAATCAGAAGGTGTGGCACCGCAGCAATCATTCGAAGAGATTTTGCCGGAAGTAGTTGATGTGAAAAGTGCCAATGACTTCTCAACAGATGCCAGTTTTTATGGCGATGAGGAGTACGGTGACGATGAACTCGACGATCTGGAGTTTGACGAAGAGGCCTTTTAACAGAGAAGAAATATTTTGAGCTTTCATTCGCCGGCGCTGTCCGGCAGAAGGCTCTCTGCTACTGTGTTGAGAACACTCCCCGAATCCGCATGCATATTTCAACGGATGGTTAATAGCGCCCCGGGCGCTATTGTCTTAAACTTCACTTCAAACGGAAAAGCTGAAAGTTGATTGGCTCCTTTGGGCCGGTGTAATTTGAATTTTTTTCAGCTACCGCAGATACAACTCCTTTTTAATTACATTGTCAACACTTATTGTCATATTGGGTCCAACAGGTGTCGGAAAAACCGGCATTAGTCTCCGGCTGGCCGAAAAACTGGCTTGCCCCATTGTGTCGTCCGATTCGCGACAGCTCTACCGGGAGTTGAAAATCGGTACTGCTGCCCCCACCGAAGAGGAGATGGAGCGCGTGAAGCACTACTTTATCGGTTCACACTCCATTCACGACAGCTACAGTGCGGGTGAGTATGAAGAGGATGCCATCGCTTTGCTGGAAGAGCTTTTCAAGAAACATCCCGCAGTGATGTTAGTGGGTGGCTCGATGATGTATATTGATGCGGTGTGCCGCGGATTTGATAATGTTCCCTCCATTGATGAAAAGACCCGTGCTTTCTGGAAAAAAGAGTATGAAGAGAAAGGGCTGGAGTATATTCAGAACGAGTTAAAAAGATTGGATGCGAAGCATTACGGAGAGGTGGATTTGAAAAACCCCAAAAGGGTGCTGCATGCGCTCGAAGTATGTACTGTGTCCGGCAGACCTTACTCTGAGCTGCGGACGGGAAAAGTGAAAAAGCGCAATTTCAAAATTGTGAAAATCGGACTGAATCGGGCCCGTCCGGAGTTGTATGAACGCATCAATCTGCGTGTGGATCAGATGATTGAAGACGGCTTGATTGAAGAAGCGCGTCAGTTTTATCCCTATAAACATTTGAACACACTGAATACTGTGGGGTATAAAGAGTTTTACGGACACTGGGACGGGTTATATGATATGGAGTTTGCCATTAATCTTTTGAAACAGGATACCCGCCGTTATGCCAAAAGGCAACTGACCTGGTATCGCCGCGATGATGAAGTTGTCTGGTTTCACCCCGAAGATGAGGAGCAGATTATAAGCTATATCGAAGCTGTTTTAGAATCAAACAAAGAGGAGTAAATATGAAAAAAGCTATTGTAGTCGGAGCTACCTCCGGAATTGGAGCAGCGCTGGCCAGGCGACTGGCGGCCGACGGATATCGTGTTGGCATCACGGGCAGAAGAACCGAAATGCTTGAAAAACTGAAGTCGGAGGCTCCGGAAAGTTATATCACTAAAAGCTTTGACGTCACTGAAACAGAAAAAGCGATCTCCTCTATGGAAGAGCTGATCGGTGAATTGGGCGGACTCGATTTGATAGTGCTCAGTTCCGGAATTGGTTTTCTGAATGAAGATCTCGATTTTGATTTTGAACAGCAAGTAATCCGGGTCAATGTGACCGGCTTCACCAACTTAGTCAACTTTACTTACCGCTTTTTTGAAAAACAGAACAGCGGACACCTGGTTGCGATCACCTCCATTGCCGGTTTGCGCGGAAGTGCCCGGGCGGCAGTCTATCACGCTTCGAAAGCGTATCAGAGCAACTATGTGGAGGCTCTGCAGCAGCGAATAACCAAAAGAAAACAACAGGTTCGGATTACCAATGTTCGTCCAGGCTTTGTAGATACTGCCCTGATTGACGGACTGGATATGTTTTGGAAACAGCCGCTCGATAAAGCAGCCAACCAAATTTACAAAGCTATCAAAGCTCGTCGACGCGAGGTGTTTGTGACGCGCCGTTGGAATTTGCTGGCGCTGGGCATGAAGCTGACGCCGGCATTTATTTATGACCGTTTAAAAATCAGCTGATGAAAATAGAAAAAGATAAGTCGCTTCAGGCTTACAATACTTTCGGCATTGAGGTGCGTACCCGGTATTTTGCTGAATACGATACGGTGGAAGGTTTGAAAGAGCTGCTGCTAAGTGAAACTGTGCAGAATAATAGGCTGCTCCATATGGGTGGAGGCAGCAATTTGCTTTTTCTCAAAGATTTTGACGGAGTAATTCTGCACTCCGCCATCCGGTCGCTGGAGATTCTCGAAGAGAATGAGTCGTCGGTGTTGCTGCGTGCAGGTGCCGGAATTGACTGGGATGAATTTGTGGCTTACTGCGTTGAGAAGGAGTATTACGGCCTCGAAAATCTCTCGCTGATTCCGGGTGAGGTGGGTGCCTCTGCAGTGCAGAATATCGGAGCCTACGGCGTGGAGGTGAAAGAGACGATTGAGCGGGTGGAGTGTGTTGATGTGGCCACCGCAGAAAAGGTGGTGATTAATGGTGAGGACTGTCGATACAGCTATCGTAACTCCATTTTTAAGGAGGAATTGAAAGGTAAAATGGTTATCACGCACGTACTTTTCCGCTTGAGTAAAATACCTGCCTATACGCTTGGATATGCTCATTTGAAAAAGGCTGTTGAGGAGAAAGGGGAGCTAAGTCTTGACCTTGTGCGCGAAACAATCATAGAAATACGTAAGAGTAAGCTTCCTGACCCTAAAGAATTAGGGAATGGCGGCAGCTTCTTTATGAATCCGGTAATTTCGCAGGCTCATTTTGCAAATCTGCAGGCTCAATATCCTGCCATACCGCACTATGTTGTTTCAGATAATGAGATTAAAGTACCTGCTGCCTGGCTGATTGAACAGTCGGGTCTGAAAGGGAAGCGATTTGGTGATGTGGAAATCTATCACAAACAACCCCTGGTACTTGTAAATCACGGTGGAGCTAGTGGACGCGAGATTGCAGATGTAGCGCAAATGATTCAAAAAGAGGTGAAGAACCGGTTTGAAATTGATATCTATCCCGAAGTGAATTTTATAGGTTGAATGCCCTGCGGAGCTTAGGGTTGCAGCCCTAAATCTTCCAGAAGCAGTTCAGTAAGCCTTGAAATCGGATAACCGGCTAACTCATCTTGTGTCAGCTTCAGAAACTTACTCAACTCTTTGCTCTCCTTTTCGATCTTCACCCGATAAAGCCGTGCAAAAATTTGTCGGTGGGTAAGAATGTGCTTTCTTTTGGCTAGACGAGCGCTTAAGCTTACATTTTGCTCGCCGAACAGCCCGGCAAAACTCTCTTCCTGCATCAGCTTTTTTGCAGAAAGCTCAGAGCTGCTTTCGATCAGTGGAAATTCATAAAGACCTTTCCAAATATCATTACCGGTGCGCTCCCGGATGTATATCTTACCTTCGTACTCAATATAAAAGTAGTTGAAATAGCGCTTTTTGACTTTTACTTTGGACTGCTTGACCGGGAGCAGCTCCACGCTGTTTGCCTGAAGAGCCAGGCATAGGTGCCTGAAAGGGCAGGCATTGCAATCCGGTCCGGTGGGAGTGCAGTGAAGTGCGCCAAATTCCATCATGGCCTGGTTATGTTCGCCGCCTTCAGTCGGCAAAAGTTCCTGTGCCAGCTGTTTGAAGTGGCGCTGTCCGGCGGTCGTATCAATAGGAGTTGCATCGTTGGTGAGCCTCGATAAGAAACGATACACATTGCCGTCAACCACAGCGTGAGGTAGGTTGTAGGCAAAGCTGGCAATAGCTGAGGCGGTGTAGTCGCCTATGCCCGGGAGGGCGATAATCTCCTTGAAGGTTTTTGGAAACTGACCTTTATGTTTTTCGGAAATAATCTTGGCTGCCCGGTGTAAATTTCTTGCCCGGGAATAGTAACCAAGGCCCTGCCACAGTTTCAGCACCTCATCCTCATCGGCAGCAGCCAGTGAGTTTACATCCGAAAAATGTTCAACAAAGCGGAGGTAGTAGGGAAGCCCCTGGCTGACCCGTGTTTGCTGTAGTATAATCTCTGAGAGCCATATGCGATAAGGGTCATCGGTTTGCCGCCAGGGGAGCTCACGCCTGTTCTCATCATACCAATTTCTTAGAAGTTCTTGTGTTTTTTTAATTTGACGTGAATTCATCCTGACTTAATTGTGTAATGGTTTCTAAATAAATTGCTTAATAGTTATTTTTGTAAAAAACGTTTTGATAAAAGATGAAAAAAGCGCATCTTTGCAACAAAAATAGGAAATTAAATCCTCAAACAGAACATAAACTTTACTGTTTGAGAAATTGATTTGTTTATATCAATACCAAACCACGTTATCAAAGTACGATATGAGAAAAACTTACTTATTACTTGCATCTCTAATTTTTGCATTAACAGCTTGTCAGCAAACTTCTTATAAAATCACAGTTGATGTTGACGATGCAGAACAATTTCAAAATCATCAGGTTTATCTGGCTGAACGTATCAACCGCGAATTTATTAATTTTGACAGTGCCGCAGTAGTTGACGGAAAAGTTGTTTTTGAAGGTGAATCCGCCGAACCGATGGTTACCTATATTATATTTACGGCTGAAGATGGCAGTAAGAAGTATGGTAACTTTATACTTGAAAATGGTAATTTGATGGCTCAGCTTGATTCAGATAATCTTTTCACTCTGCGGGGCAGTAAACAAAATGATATTCTTACCGATTTTTATGAAGCAGAGCGTGCGCTGGATGCGCAAAAAGAGGAGCTGCGAGAGAATGAGGCTACCGGGGCTGAAGAAATTGCTGAAGCTATAAACCAACTGGATGAAGAAAAACTGAACATGACATTTGATTATGTAAGCTCTCACGTAAACACACCCGTTGGAACCCATATTTTCCTCAGTCGTTTCTGGCTTTTTGATGTAGAGCAGAAACAGGAGCTTTTTGGAAAAATGAACAGTGATACCAAAGCTGTGAAGCGAATCGGTGAGCTGATTGAGGCCACAGAGCGGGAGTTGAAAACCTCCAAAGGGCAGCCGTTCGTTGACTTCACCATTGAAACGCCGGAAGGAGAAAACCGTTCGTTATCAGATGTAGTAGGTGGGGCAGACTATGTACTTGTTGATTTTTGGGCCTCCTGGTGCGGACCCTGCATCCGTTCCATTCCGGAGCTGAAAGAGCTTTATGACAACAGTACTCGCGCACAGCTTGATATTGTGGGAGTTTCGCTCGACCGCAGCAAAAGCGAATGGGTAGAGGCTATCAAAAAATACAATCTGAACTGGCACCACCTTTCCGACATTAAATACTGGGATTGCGAAGCGGCCAAGCTTTATGCAGTTAACTCCATCCCGTCAACCGTTCTGATTGACAAAGAAGGTGTGATCGTTGGACGGAATATGAAGGTGAGTGAGATACAAGCTTTGCTAAATCAGTGACTTATATAGTATTGTTTTTAAGGGAAAAAATGAAAAAACAAAGACGAACTTTTTTTTACTTGAAATAAAAGCAGTATATTTGCAGTCCGTTTTGAGAAAACAATAAAAACAATATAAATAATTTAATAAAGAATAGAAAAATGACTAAAGCAGACGTTGTAAACGAAATTGCTAAAAAAACAGGGATTGATAAACTGACCGTGTTAGCAACTGTTGAATCCTTTATGGATGTGGTTAAGGAATCTCTTATTAATAAGGAGAATGTGTACTTGAGAGGTTTTGGTAGTTTTATTATTAAAGAGAGAGCTCAGAAAACAGCACGTAATATCTCAAAAAATACTTCTATGATTATTCCGGCACATCATATCCCGGCTTTCAAACCTTCGAAGTCATTCGTAAATGAAGTTAAAAAATAATTATCCAATAATTTTAATTAAAAAATAAATAAGATGCCAAGCGGTAAAAAAAGAAAAAGACATAAAATGTCTACTCACAAGAGAAAGAAGAGACTCAGAAAAAACAGACATAAAAAGAAATAGTCTTCTTTAGGACCGTTTTTTCTGAAAAAGTCCTGAAAAACAAACTTACGGCCGGTTGTAAAACTGCGGTTAAGTTTGTTTTTTCTTAATTATTAACATCGCCGGAAGCAGCCCGTATCAACCATCTCTGTAGCGATAGAGACGTTGGGGAAGCAACAAAAC
>CAYPPC010000004.1:28417-30247 GCA_964412435.1 uncultured Paludibacter sp. | reverse complement strand
GAAGGGGGTTGTTAAGCGGGTAAATTTTTCCGTAGGAAATATTGTTTTAATCATCTTAAAGCCAGAAACTATTTTCTAAAAAACCGGTGAGTAAGACTCTCCGGTTTTTGTATCATTTTACTTAAAAATTGCATCACTCAGAAGGTTCAGTGCCTTCGGCTTATCTTCAGCATGAATCAGCACCGATATATTGTAGTTACTACCTCCATAGGAAATCATCCGCACCGGAATATCCTTCAGTGCATTCACTACCTGTGCCTGGAAGCCCAGAATTTGATGATCCAGATCTCCCACCACGCACACAATAGCCATATTACTGTCCACCGTAACTGTTCCGAATTTCTTCAGCTCACTCACAATCTCGTCCAGCCTTTTGGTGTTATCAATAGTCACAGAAACCCCCACCTCAGAGGTAGTAATCATATCGATTGGCGTTTGATGCTTTTCAAAAATCTCAAATACTTTGCGAAGGAAACCGTAGGCGAGCAACATATGCCCCGACTTGATTTTAATCGCTGTAATATTATCTTTAGCTGCAACCGCCTCTATAATTCCTTTCACCCTTTTGTTGGAGATAATGGTTCCCTGCCCTTCCGGGTTGGTGGTATTGAGCAGTCGCACCGGGATATTATGCAACTTAGCCGGCAGAATGCAAGTAGGGTGCAAAATCTTGGCTCCAAAATAAGCCAGCTCAGCCGCCTCCTCAAAATGGAGCATCGGTACCGGTTTCGTACCCTCTACATAGCGCGGGTCGTTATTGTGCATACCGTCAATATCGGTCCAGATCTGAATCTCTTTGGCACGAAGCGCAGCCCCAATCAATGAAGCAGAGTAGTCGCTGCCACCGCGTTGCAAATTGTCGATATCGCCGTAGAAGTTACGGCAAATGTACCCCTGAGTCACATAGATATCTTTTCCTGCGTGCTCTTCGAGCATGCGGTTCAGATTCTCGTTGATAAAAGCGTTGTCGGGCTCTGCATTTTTATCTATACGCATAAAATCAAGAGCCGGCAGCAACACACTGTTGGCTCCAGTCTCCTCCAGATAATACTGAAACAGATGGCTGGAGAGCAGCTCGCCCTGCGCCAGAATGGCCTTCTCTTCGAAAACCGTAAATACACCTTTCGCAAAGCTGCGCAAAAAACTAAAGATAGAATTAACTACCTCGTCTGCTTTTTGAGCATACTCTTCTGTGGAGTATAGCTCCTGTACTGTATCGTGATAAGCGTGCTCCAGCATATTGATTTTCTCGAGTCCGCCTGCCTGATTTTTCTTGTAAAAGTATCCTGCTATTTCAATCAAACTATTGGTCGTACCGGACATCGCCGACAAAACCACAATCTTTCTTTCACCATTGGTCACCAGCCTGGCAACATCTTTGATTCTCTCAGCAGAACCTACTGATGTTCCTCCAAATTTTAATACTTTCATTTTTTACAACTATTCTAAGTTAATAATTGAGTGTTCACTGTTTTTTCAGTTTGCAAAACTAATCATTTTCTTCGATAAAAGGGGCAGATTGTCAGCCCGGTTTCAATATTTATTGCTGTTTTTCTGCAAAAAAGCTATAAAAGCCTTTATTTTGAATAATTATCACCCGGATATCGCCTGTTCTGTTCTAAATCAGAACACCGTTGTAACCAGATAGAGCAATAACACCAGTAAACCTACTGCCCCTACTACAGAAATTAATATAGTGAGCATCAGCTTGATAAACTTCTTATTTTCCATTATATTTCAGATGTTTTATTTCACTTGGCCCGATCGGAATGGGGCGTTTACAAAAATACAACAAATAATCAAGATTGCGGGCGCGAATGTGTCCGGCAG
>CAYPPC010000004.1:9788-28407 GCA_964412435.1 uncultured Paludibacter sp. | reverse complement strand
TTGAAGCTTCTCTCCGGCTCAGGTTTCATTTTCTGCCGGAAAAATGTTATTTTTGCGAAACAAACAAATTCAAAACTATGCAACCTCTTGCTGAACGTGTACGCCCCAAAGATCTGGATGACTATGTGGGACAGAAACATCTGATTGGCGACAAAGCCATTCTCCGCCTGATGATTGAGTCGGGAAACATTGCGTCATTTATACTTTGGGGACCGCCCGGAGTGGGAAAAACCACGTTGGCCCGCATCATTGCCAACCGGCTTGAACGTCCATTTTACACACTCAGCGCTGTCACTTCAGGCGTTAAGGATGTGCGGGAAGTGATCGAAAAAGCAAAGTCTTCACGGTTTTTTTCACAGGCCAACCCCATCCTTTTTATCGATGAGATCCACCGCTTCAGCAAATCACAGCAGGACTCTCTGCTGGGCGCTGTCGAAAATGGCACCATCACGCTGATTGGTGCAACCACCGAAAACCCCTCCTTCGAGGTGATTACTCCCCTGCTCTCGCGTTGCCAGGTTTATGTGCTGAAACCGCTCCACGAAGAGGACCTGATGGAGCTAGCTGAAAGAGTCATCAAAAATGATATTGTTCTGAATAAAAAGGAGATTGTCATTGAAGAGAATCAGGCGCTGCTTCGATTTGCCGGAGGCGATGCCCGCAAACTGCTCAATATCCTGGAGCTGGTTGTCAACGCAGAACCCGGCAATCGAGTTCTAATCAACAATCAAACGGTTACTGAGCGCCTCCAGCAAAATCCGGTGGCCTACGATAAAGATGGTGAAGTGCATTACGATATCATTTCAGCTTTTATCAAATCTATCCGGGGAAGCGATCCGGATGCGGCGGTTTACTGGTTGGCACGTATGATTGAGGGAGGTGAGGATCCAAGATTTATCGCCCGCAGACTGGTCATTTCAGCAGCAGAGGATATCGGTCTGGCCAATCCCAACGCTCTGCTGCTTGCCAACGCATGTTTCGATACCCTCCATAAAATAGGCTGGCCCGAGGGGCGTATCATTCTTGCTGAAACAACCATCTACCTGGCTGCATCGCCAAAAAGCAACTCGGCATACTTAGCCATCGACGATGCATTACGTTTAGTCAGAGAAACCGGCAATCTGCCCGTGCCGCTGCATCTGCGCAATGCACCCACCAAACTGATGAAAGATCTGGGTTACGGCAAGGAGTATAAGTACTCTCACGATTATCCGGGTAATTTTGTGGCACAGGATTTCCTGCCGGAGGAGATTAAATCCAACCGGATCTGGGAAAGTCAGGATAACAGTGCTGAAAAACAACTCGCAGACAGACTGCGGGCTCTATGGAAAGGAAGGTACTGAGTCTGTTCTTTAGAAAGACTCGACCCAAAGCTCTTCTCCGTCAAATACGGCATAGGTAAAGAGCGAAAAGAAGTCACCCGGTATCACCAGTTGCGCGCCCGTGTTGAGCTGTAAATTCAGTTCGATATGGCGATGTCCGAACAGGATAAAGTCCACCGGGTTTTCGGCAGAGTACTTTTTAGCAAAAACAACCAATGGCTCACGCTCTTCACCCATAAAGTTGTTCTCGTCACCAATATATTTGGCCCGGTTCGATCTGGACCAGCCATAGCCAAAGTTCTGCCCTATTTGCGGCGGCAACAGACGAAACATCTTTTGAGCCAGGCGGCTGTGAAAAACTTTCCGGATGATATTGAAGGATTTTTCGCTTTGATACTGTGCATCACCGTGCGCCATAAAAAACTTTTTCCCGTTCAGTTCAAACGTGTGGTCGCCACGGTGCACAATCAACCCCACTTCCTCCTCCAGGTAACCAAAGGTCCAGATATCATGATTGCCGGTAAAGAAATGAATCTCAATACCGGCATCCACCAGCTCGGCCATTTTACCCAGAAAGCGAACGTAACCTTTGGGCACAACGGTCTTGTATTCGAACCAGAAGTCGAACATATCACCCAGCATAAAGATTTTCCGGGCATCGGCCTTCACCTGGTCCAGCCAGTTGACCACACGCATCTCGTGCTCCCGCGGATCCTCTTTGAGCCGAGACCCCAAATGTGCATCAGTTATAAAATAAATCATCGCTTCTTTGGCAAAGTTCTGTTTTGCTAAAATTGTATGATATAGCCCCTGATTAGAGGAATCCGAGCTCCAGCTTGGCCTCTTCACTCATCATATCCTTATCCCAGGGCGGATCAAACACAATGTTTACATTCACCTTTGTTATCCCCTCAATGCCCTCAACTTTCATAATTACATCTTCAACGATGAAATCTACCGCCGGACAGTTGGGAGCGGTCAGTGTCATTTCAATATCCACACTACCGTCTTCTTTGGGTTCAATTCCGTAGATCAGACCCAGGTCGTATATATTTACCGGAATCTCCGGGTCATACACCATTTTCAGCATTCGAACAATATGTTCTTCTTTTTGCAAAAATTCATTCATAATAGCTCAATTTTTCTCTAATTAAAACAACCGGGAGGGGAAAAAGTTGACAAAAGGTCACTCTTATTTCTCAATCAGCTCATCGAAGGGTACAAAATCAGATAACATCTTCCCGTTTTCAACTACCACTGTAGTCACTTTGCCCCTTACACACAATTTATTATCACTCTTTCTGAAAATTGCCTGATTAAAAATATACTTCGGCCCCTCTTTGCTCACCTTCAGTTTACTGACAAAAATATCGTTTGAGCGGAGTGAGTTTTTAAACGCAATTTCAATGCGTGCCACCACTGCATCAATTCCCTGATGACTTAAATCTACAAAACTGACCTGATTCGCTTGTAAAAACTCATGCCGGGTGTGTTCCAGATAGTTCTGATAAACAGAATTATTGACAATTCCCTGAGCGTCCAGTTCGTAATCGCGAACCTTTAATTCCAACTCAAAAGTGTACATATTGACTCTATTCTTTTTGTTTTATAATCTCTTTGAAAGCTGCCGGTCTCACTTCTTCCGGATAATAGTTAAACCATCACGCAGAGGCAGAATCACCTTCTCAACACGCTCATCAGCAGCCAGCTTATCATTAAACTGCAAAATCTCCTGCGTTTGTTTGTCGCCGGGATGATGCTGATCCTCGAGCACCTTACCGTTCCATAGCGTATTGTCTGCCAGTATAAACCCTCCGGAATTGACCAGTCTCAACACCAACTCGTAATATTCGGAGTAGAGACTTTTATCTGCATCCATAAACACCAAATCGTAGCCGGGCTCCAGGCCGGGTAAAATCTCCAGTGCATCTCCAATATGCAACTGTATTTTATCTCCGTAAACAGAACGGTCAAAAGCACTTAAAATTATATCCTCCAGCTCATCATCAATTTCTATAGTGTCGAGCATCCCTTCAGGCTGCAAACCTTCAGCCAGGCAGAGAGCCGAATATCCTGTAAAAGTACCCAACTCAAGTATTCGCCGGGGATGAATCATTTTTGAGATCATACTCAACACCCTTCCCTGCAAATGTCCGGAGATCATCCGGGGGTTAATATTTCGCAGCCAGGTTTCACGTTCCAGCTTCGACAGGTATTCCGGCACCTGCTCCGAATGCGACAATATATAATCTTCCAGTGTCATTCTTAACTATATTTTAAGATGCTCAGTTTTTGCTCATCAAAGAGTTCTTGTGCCACCTTTTGAAGCTGGGCCGAACTGATTCCCATAATTTCACTTTGCAGATTCTCCAGCGTATCAAACTTGCCGTAGCGCATATAGCCTTTTCCCATCGCCAGGCTCACACTTTCACGGTTCTCATTGGATATTGCCAGCTGGCCACGCATCTGCTCTTTATATTTTTTCAGTCTGGCTTCCGGGATCTGCTTATCCCGCAATTTTGCCAGTTCCCGCTTCACCAGCCGTTCGCACTTTTTGAAGTTTTCGGGGTCAGTACCGAAATAGATACCCCACCAGCCACAATCGGTATAGGTCTGCACGGTGGACTCCACATTATAAACCAGCCCGTTCTTCTCGCGCAGCGCCAGGTTGAGTTTGCTGTTCATTCCCGGTCCGCCCAGGATATTGTTCAGCATATAGAGCACCAGCCGATCCGGATGGTGAATATCATAAGCACGTCCGCCCACGATACAGTGCACCTGATGCGTGTCACGAATCAGCTCTTTACGCTCAGCAGGCAAAACCTCCGGATTTTGTCTCTCATGCCTCACACCGCCGATTTTTGGAAAAACAAAGTACCTCTCTACCCACTTCACTATTTTTTTAAAGTCGGTATTGCCGGCTGAAAAAAATACCATATTATCCGGTTGGTAAAAGCGGTGGAAAAAGGCACTCACATCAGACGACTGCAATTTACTCAGGCTCTCACTGCTACCCAGCACACTGTGACTCATCGGGTTGCCAGCAAACAGCATCTCTTCAAATTCATCAAAAATAAGATCGTAAGGCGAGTCTTTGTAGGATTGAATCTCATCCTGAACAACCAGTATCTCTTTGCTCAGCTCCTCTGCCGGAAATGCTGAATTTTGAACTAAATCGGCAATGAGTTCGATGGTACGCTCGGTATATTCAGCCAGAAAACCGGCATATATCACTGTCTCCTCTTTCGATGTGTAGGCATTCAACTCTCCGCCTACATCCTCCAGCCGGTTGATAATCTGCGTGGAACGACGTTTTTTAGTTCCCTTAAACAGCATATGTTCAATCAGGTGTGCCATTCCCAGCAAACCTTGCTCTTCATCGCGTGAACCCACATTGGCAATCACACCGCAGTAACTCACTGCTGTGTTTTGCCGGGTATGAATCAGCTGGATGCCGTTACTCAATTGATATGTTTCGTAATTTTCCAAGAAGTCTCTAAAAATGAGTGCAAAGATAACATTTTAGCAGCTAAGAAAAAAAGCCTGCTCCGTGGAGCAGGCTTTTTTTAATCTATTTCAAGGTCGATAATTATCTTTTATGAACTGAGTCGATACTCTCAATTACCTGTTTGGCAATAGCGTTTTCAGGATCGAGCTCCTGCACTTTCAGCCAGTATTCACGGGATTCTCTGTAATCATCTTTCTTCAGATAGTAGATTCCGAGATACTGATACACTTCCATAATTTCAGTTTTACGCTCTTCCGCTGTTTCCATCAGAATCGGCAATACTTTTTCGTAGTAAGGCTTAGCTAAACCTTCTGTAGTTTCGGGGTCCATGGCCGAGAAAGATCTGGCCTGGAAAAGATGACCCAGGTAGTGATTTGGGAAATGTTCTGACAATTCAGCAAACACTTCTGTTGCTTTCTTCAAATAATCATTACGCTGCTCCTCTTCGATATTGGCTTTGTCGTTACCGCCGCTGTAGTAATTTACACCGAGTGTATAGTAATCAGCCAGAGTGGGCTCTTCTTTGCTGTCAATAATTTTCTGATAGAACTCTCCTGCTTTGTCATAAGCTTTACCTTGCTGATAAGTTCTTGCGATTTCAGTAAGTGAATCATCGCGTGTTTCGTCGAGCAGGTAAGCCTCTTCGAGATATTCTGCAGCTTTAAGATGCTCATTATTAGCTTTCAGCATTTGAGCAAAATAGGAGTAGTCCTGATAGATTAACTCCTGTTTCGGAGCTGTTTTAACCAGGTTTTCAGCCAGGGGCAGTGCCTCTTCATAATTGTCTTGCTGGAACTTGGTATACATTTTCAGACGCTTAGTCACAGTATTGTCAGCAGCTTTATCCAGAGCAACCAAAGCCTC
This sequence comes from uncultured Paludibacter sp., assembly GCA_964412435.1. GTDB lineage: Bacteria > Bacteroidota > Bacteroidia > Bacteroidales > Paludibacteraceae > UPXZ01. The sequence continues at coordinate 22,713 of CAYPPC010000004.1, read as the reverse complement.
GTCATAATTCTCGTTAAAGTAGAGAATCTGACCATAAATCTGATGGTCGCCCGGTGTTGGGGTCACTAATGAGAGGTACTTTTCAAAAGCTTCGCGCGCTTCAGGATAGAAACCGGCCTGACGACGCAGGTCGGCCATAGTTTTCCAGCCATACTCATATTTCGGATCGATAGAAGTTGCCTTATCCAGGTTGTCAAAAGCAATTTGTCTTCTGGTACCCAGATAGAGCTGAGCCAGTTTCACCAGGGCTACTTTTGAATTTGGATCGAAATAGAGTGCATTTTCGAACATAACTGACGCATCATTACCTTTGTCCTGCTCCATCAGAAGGTTACCTTCCATAATATAAGGAAGAGCGCTCTTTTTATCAGCTTTTTTTGCTTTAGCCAGATAGAGCTGTCCCATCACTTTATTATTGTTGCGCAAGAAAGCCTCAGCGATGGCTACTTGCATGGCCACATCCTTTTTATAAAGTTTGTTACCACTGATTGATTTAAGCTCCTTCTCTGCAGCTTTTGGGTTACTTCTTAAATCGATTGCAGCAAGACCCAGATTGTTATACAAATTGGCCGGATCTGCCTGTAATCCTTTTTTAAACACTTCGGCCGCTGCCGAAGCATTATTCTCTCTTAACAAAATCTGACCCAGATAGTAATAATCCATTGCATCAGGATTGGATGTTGCTTCAAGAAGCTGCTTGGCTCTTCTCAGGTCGCCGGCTTCATAGTAGTCAATTGCAGTTTTGTTGCTTGCAAACAGCGTTGAGATCAACACTGTGAACAAGGCTAAAAGAATTCCTTTTTTCATTTGTCTATTTTTATTTTTAAAATTTGATTTCACTTTTAACACAACCCTGCCAACCGCAACACAATTCACTGTATGTATGAATTTTCTCGGGAGGAAGTGTGTGTGCAATTATTTATACACTTTAATTCTAATTGATATAGTAAAGCCAAAAACTATACCAGTTTTCAGCTGATGCGTTCAAATTAAATTCAATCTACAATTTTAACGGCCTGTATAGGCATTGTAGAGGGTAAAAGTCCGGTACTTTTAATAATTCTTTGTCCCCGGGGTCCGGACATAAAACGGGCAAAACCTTTCGGCAGCTCGCCGCGGGGATCATTCAGGAGAATATAAATCTCTCTGCGAAACGGATAATCTCCGTTATAAAGATAGTATTGTATGGGTTGCGCACTGTTATATTCAGTAGCTTCGTCTTGTTCGGAGACATACATAACGCGAATTTTCTTCACAAAATCAATTACAATCGAGTCGTTATGATTACTGATATGGTTCACACCAATCAGGCCCAGGGCCGAGGGCACCTTAGACACATGCTCCACTACCTCTTCATTCAAATTGAGTGCATTGAGCGTGGGCGACAGAGGTTTGTCACGACAAATGGAGTCGTTGGCATAGCGCACCAGACTGGATTGCGTATGGTCAAACACCACCTGAATCTTACCTAATTTTGAATGGGGGTAGATTTGGTTCCAGTGAGTCACTTCACCGGTCAGGATTCTTTGCACATCTTTCACGCTGATCAGAGAATCCTTATTGGACGGATGTGTAATGAGAGCCACTCCGTCAATGGCTATACGAATTGCTTCGGGTTGGAAAGTTTTTTTACGGAAATAGTATAATTCAGACTCGCTGAAGGGTCTGGCTGTAATAGCAAATCTTACAGAGTCCTCTTTAATCAGCTCTACAGCCTCTTGTTCGTTGGTGTTAATTACATCAATCTTAACCGGATAGGAACTTTCGTACATATCAACAACCTGCTGTATTACATTTTGCACTGTTTGGTCCACGGCGATTGTCATATAACCGCTCGTCAGGGTATTGATACTTTTTGGTTTCTCCTGCTTTTTGTTACAAGCAAAAAAAATCGTTGAAAAAAGCATCAAAATAATTATTTGTGCCGTTTTTTTCATCGAAGCTAATTTTTGTAGGCAGTCAAAATCAGACAATTACTGCTCTGTTTCGCCGCCTGAAGTTACTTTTAACAAACAAAATTTAATCAATCCCGACAAATCGGGATTGATTAAATTTCAGTTTATAGTTTTGATTCAATAAAGAAATCTAATTATTGTAGTTTGAACTGAACAGGCAGTGTATAGCGAACTTTCACTGCGTTACCGCCCTGACGTCCCGGAATCCATTTCGGCATAGCGCGGATTACGCGAACTGCCTCTTTATCCAGACTGGGGTCAACACCACGAACTACGCGAACATCTTCAATTTCACCGTTACGGCCAACAACAAACTGGCACACAACGCGACCCTGAATATTATTCTCCTGTGCAATGACAGGGTAGTTAATGTTTTTGTTGAGCCACTCGTACATAGCAGGCTCGCCACCCGGGAAGGATGGTGGTTGTTCAACAATCTCAAAAATCTGTTCTTCTTTTACTTCCTCCTGAACAATCACTTTGTGCTGTTCCAGAGTTGCAATGTCCACACCGGTCTCATCGTCGGTACCTTTCACGTCAGCAATAGAAATCTGAACGTCTGAACGTACCAGCTCTTCCTGAGACTTCATAGTTTGGTCATCGGGTACTTCCTCATCCGCCTTAATTACCGGAGCCGTAAACTGAATAGTACTCTTCAGCTCCACGGGAGGTGGCGCCTCGTAACTCTTCACTACGTTTTCTTCGGGAATTTCAGGTTTATCAAGTGTAATATCCGAAAGGGTTGAAACCTCTGTCATCGCCTGTCTTGTCTCTTCTCTCGCATCTTTAATCTTATTTGCGATCACTGAACCGATCACAATTAAAATTGTTGCGATAAGAACAACAAGGAAGGAGAAAAGGTGTCTTTTCGGAGAGTTCTTACGCAGCGTGTACGCTCCGTAATTTTTATTTCTCCCTTCAAAGATGATTTCAATCCACTTGTCGGAGGTTAAATTTATATCTTTTGCCATTTTATTACTGTTTATCTAAGTTAATCAATCTGTAAACCATTCAATTAACGCTGATACGCAACGTTTGAGTTGGCAAACATAATCTTATCATTATCGTCTACGTCAGTGATGGCATATTTACCAACACCACATATTAACATCTCATCGAGTGCTGCAACCAGATTTTCATAGGTCGAGTTATCCAATGGTTTGATAATAACTGTAGGTGTTCCGTCCTGAGTTTTAATTTCACTCAGCTCCTTGTTATAATCTTCTTCAGAAACCTTATTTCTCATCTTCCGGTCTTTCAGATCCAGCATCTTGGTTACTGCCTGACGGTTTTTATCAACCAGGATTGCGCGCAATCCTTCAGGAGCAAAAGATGTTTCTACCAGGAAATTTGGAGTCTCAAGGTCCGGCTCTCCCATAAAATAGTAAACCTTGTTGTCACCGCCCAAATAGAGAGTAACAGCTTCTGAAGCTTTAGCCAGGGTCTGATTCTCATCAGCACCTTTATCTTTCGATGGCAAAGCAATCTCCATAGTTTGGGGTTTACTCAGTGTGGTCGCAAGCATAAAGAAAGTAAGCAGAAGCATAATCATATCCACCATCGGAGTAAAGTCTACCCTGGTATCAACTTCTGTGCGTTGCCCTTTCTTTTGGCCATTATTTTTCATATTCTTCTATAGTTTTATATTTTTCTACCTCTCATTTAAATTCTGTACACAGGCACATTATTATAAATGAGTAGCCTTTTAACTTCCGTTTTATGGTGTCAGATTAACCTCTCTTAGTGAAGTAATCAGATTATAACGGTTCTCTTTCAAGTCTTGCAGCGACCCCATCACTGCCTGGATTGAGGGATAAGGTGTTTCAGCGTCAGCTTTGATAGCAATCAGCATATCTTTACCTTTAACCTCACGTGCAGCAAGCACCCAGCCTTTGAATTGGTTGTCGATTGAGTCTGTCGGAATACCCAGTTTGGGCAGTTCGTCATTTCGTGCGTCGCTTGGCAATGCCATAAACTGCTTGAAAGTTTGCATGGGCACACCAAATGAAGTAGAAATACCAAATTCATACTTCTCTTTGTCTGTCAATTCAATATTATAGTCGGATGCCATTATCTCAAGTGTCTCGATCCGGTCTTTGGGACCATCAAGATCGAGGAAAACCTGGCCTTGCGGTGAAATCAGAATGTTCAACACATTCAGCTCGGGAATTGGAATTTCCGACACCGAGTTGGGTGTTGTCACCGTCAAAGGTTCCGGCTTCAAGAAGGTGGAGGTTAACATGAAGAAGGTGAGTAACAGTACCATCACGTCACTCATCGGGGTCATGTCAATCCACGTATCTTTCTTTTTAATCTTAATTTTTGCCATTTTATTCTCCTTTAATTAATTCGTTGAATCTTGCATTAAATTTTAGCAGATGTAATCCTGCCCGGGAAAACCTAACAGGCTCCCCGCCATCAGATTCCGATTAATGTTTCGATTGGAAAACACCTGTAATAGCAAAACCGATTTCGTCGATAGCGTAAGTAATATTGTCAATTTTTGCTGAGAAGTAGTTGTATCCGATTACCGCTACAATACCACCAAGAATACCAAACGCTGTGTTCACAAGTGCCTCAGAAATACCCACTGAAAGTGCAGTTGAGTCAACACCACCACCGGAAGCACCAAGAGCCGAGAACGCACGAATCATACCCATTACCGTTCCAAACAGACCGGTCAATACACTCAAGTTGGTAAATGTTGCCAACACCGGCATGTTCTGGTTCATCGTAGGCATTTCAAGTGCAGTTGCCTGTTCGATAGTTGTGCTGATAGAAGCCAGTTTTTGTTCTTTCAAAAGACCGGTGTTATCGTCAGCCATTTGTTTGTAAGTAGTTAAACCTGCGTCAACAACAGCAGCTACAGAACCTTTTTGTTTTGCGCAAAGATCTTTGGCAGTTGCCAGGTCTTCAGCTTCCAGACTCTCTTTAACTGATGCAACAAACTTGTCCAGATTACCTTTACCGCGACATCTGCTCAGTGCAATGTAACGCTCAATAAAGAGAACAATAACTGTAATCAGGAAAGTCATCAGAATAGGAATAACAAAACCTCCTTTGTGAATTGTACCTAACATATTTCCATCAACCGGCATGTTTGCACGATCACCGTCAATAAAGTTTGCTGAATTTCCAAACACAAATTCGAAAATTGAAAATGCTACAACAGCACTTAACACAAGAACTAAGGCAGCTGATAGCCCTTTAGATTGTTTTTTGTCCTTTGTTGCTTTTTTTTCTTTAGCCATAATTGTAAAGTTTTGAGTAAAATCAATCGATTTTTACTGTGTTAATAAATTAATTTGTTAATGAATTTTCTTCTAATTATTATAAGTTATAAATATCCCAAAGCTATACTTAAAAAGAAAACGACAAACATCTCCTTTTATTTTCATTTTCACTGCACAATATTGCAAAAATAGCATATTTTAGACAATATCACCTAGTTTCTGACTGTTTTTTTAATCAATCATCAGGTTTTGCAGAGTCACTCCGGACTAACTATTCGCTTTCAATCTGCAAATATATAAAAAACTAATATCTTTACTCATTATTCGGTAAGAATATTCTTTATTTTCTCCTTTTTTCATAATATTTGAAAATTTACTGAAAGGGGTGTTGCTTTCTGTTTTCTCAATTCGAGCTTAATTTATTACCTTTGCACTCAAAATTTTATTAAATCTTTCAGTCTATTATAATGGAGTATAATTTTAAGAGAATAGAGCAGAAGTGGCAGGAAAACTGGATCAAAAACAGAACCTACAAAGTAGAGGTTGATCACTCAAAACCTAAATTTTATGTGCTGGATATGTTCCCCTACCCTTCAGGTGCAGGGCTGCACGTGGGTCACCCTCTGGGTTATATCGCTTCTGACATCTATGCAAGATATAAACGCCTGAAAGGCTTCAACGTGCTGCACCCGATGGGCTACGATGCCTACGGACTGCCGGCCGAGCAATATGCCATTCAGACCGGACAACACCCGGCCATCACTACAGAGCAAAATATCGCCCGCTATCGCGAGCAACTGGATATCATCGGATTTTCATACGACTGGGACCGCGAGGTGCAAACCTGTGACCCCGACTACTACAAATGGACCCAATGGGCGTTTATCCAGATGTTTAATCACTACTACTGCAACCTGGCTGACAAAGCACTGCCCATCGAAAATCTGGTGGAGAGCTTTGAGAAAACCGGTACTGCCGGTATAGATGCTGCCTGCAGCGAAGAGCTGGTGTTTACTGCGGATGAGTGGAAAAGCAAGTCGCACAAAGAGCAGCAGGAGGTTTTACTGAACTACAGAATTGCCTATCTGGCCGACTCCAAAGTAAACTGGTGCCCCGCACTGGGAACCGTGCTTGCCAACGACGAAGTGAGTGAAGGCGTTTCCATCCGGGGCGGTCACCCGGTAGAGCAAAAAGTAATGCGCCAGTGGAGTTTGCGCATCTCGGCTTATGCCCAACGCCTGCTCGATGGTCTCGATAAAATTGACTGGACCGAATCACTGAAAGAGACCCAGCGCAACTGGATTGGGCGAAGCGAAGGTGCTGAAATGGAGTTTGCCCTCTCTGACGACAGTGCCCGTTTTGAGGTGTTTACCACCCGTGCCGACACTATTTTTGGCGTTACTTTTATGGTACTGGCACCCGAAAGTGATCTGGTAGAAGTATGTACCACCCCCGAACAGGCTGAAGAGGTGAAGAAATATGTCGATGCAACCAAAAAGCGCACTGAACGCGAGCGCATGGCCGACCGGACAGTGAGCGGAGTTTTCTCCGGTTCCTACGCCATCAACCCGGTAGCAGGAACGAAAATTCCAATCTGGATCAGTGACTATGTACTGGCCGGCTACGGAACGGGTGCCATTATGGCGGTTCCGGCACACGACAGCCGCGACTATGCTTTCGCCAAACACTTCGACCTGCCGATCATCCCGTTGATAGAAGGCTGTGATGTGAGTGAAGAAAGCTTCGATGCCAAAGAGGGTATTATGATTAATTCAGGTTTCCTGAACGGACTCACAGTGCCCGAGGCTATTGAAAGTGCCAAAACTTATGTAGAAGAGAATAAGCTGGGACGTGTAAAAACAAACTATCGCCTTCGCGATGCTATTTTCAGTCGTCAGCGATACTGGGGAGAACCCTTCCCGGTATATTATAAAGAGGGTATGCCCTATATGCTAGATGAAGACAAGCTTCCGCTGGAGCTTCCCGAAGTGGATAAATACCTGCCTACAGAAACCGGCGAACCACCACTGGGACGCGCCAAAAACTGGCAGACTGAAGAGGGCTATCCGCTTGAGCTGAACACCATGCCCGGATTTGCCGGATCATCGGCCTATTATCTGCGCTATATGGACCCCAAAAACAGCGAAGCACTTGTCAGCCGCGAAGCCAATGAGTACTGGCAGGATGTGGACCTCTATATCGGTGGTACCGAACACGCTACCGGGCACCTGGTTTATAGCCGCTTCTGGAACAAGTTTCTCTACGACCTGGGTCTGATTGTGAAGGATGAACCTTTCAAGCGCCTGGTGAACCAGGGAATGATTCAGGGTAGAAGTAACTTTGTTTATCGCATCCAGGGCACCAATACCTTTGTTTCTCTCAATCTGAAAAAAGATTATGAGGTAACCCCGATTCACGTGGATGTAAACATCGTAGAAAATGATGTGCTGGATATTGACAAATTCCGTCAGTGGAGCCCGGAATACAGGGATGCTGAGTTTATCCTGGAAAATGGAAAATATATCTGCGGATGGGCCATCGAAAAGATGTCGAAGTCGATGTTTAATGTGGTAAACCCAGATGATATTGTTGAGAAATATGGCGCCGACACCCTCCGTATGTACGAAATGTTCCTCGGACCGCTCGAGCAGTCGAAACCCTGGGATACCAATGGAATTGATGGTGTTGACCGCTTCCTGAAACGCCTCTGGGGACTCTTCTTCGATGGAGACAACGTAAACATCAGTAACGACGAGCCCACTTCAGACGAACTGAAGACCTTGCACAAAACAATCAAAAAGGTGACCGGTGACATTGAGACATTCTCCTACAACACATCAGTATCAGCCTTTATGATCTGCCTCAACGAACTGGTTAGCCAGAAGTGCAACAAAAAAGCTATACTGGAGCCGCTGACAATTATTCTATCACCCTTTGCACCGCATATCAGCGAAGAGCTGTATGAGCTGCTGGGCAATGAGAACTCTGTGTTTGATGCCCAATGGCCCGAGCACAATGAGGCTTACCTGGTGGAGAATACGGTGAAATACCCCATCTCGTTCAACGGAAAGGTGCGCTTTACCTACGAAATGGCGGCAGGCCTGAGCAAGGATGAGATAGAAGAGCTGGTGCTGGCACACGAGATGACTGCAAAACACCTGGACGGGAAAACACCCAAAAAGATCATTATTGTTCCGGGAAAAATCGTAAACATTGTGGTATAGTGGTGTGACAACACCCTGTTTCGTGCCATTATTAAATTATTGTTTTAGCTTCAATTCTTTCAATTTAATGTCATGAATAATAAGAATTTCTTGAAAAACTTCATTTGGAAGGACTACCTGGTTATCCTTTTGGGTCTTGTTTTCTATGCGCTGGGACTGACCGGCTTCCTCCTGCCCAACAAAATTGTAACAGGAGGTCTGGCCGGTATCACTGTACTTATTAATGCTGCATCAGGCACTCCTCTTTGGATTTCCTACATCAGCATTAACCTGGTACTGCTGCTGGTGGCCTGGAAAGCTGTGGGCAGAAACTTTGTCTTTAAGACCATTATCAGCGTAGCCTTGCTGACCCTTTTGATTCGCTTTGGCGAAAACCATATCACGCAGACGCTCATTCAGGCAGACTCTCTGCTGGCTTCCATCATCGGAGCCGGCTTTTGCGGACTGGGGCTGGGGCTGGTTTATTCCGTGAACGGAAGTACGGGCGGAACCGATGTAATTGGTGCAGTGGTTACAAAACACCGCCACATCAGCATGGGGCGCGTACTGCTAATTGTTGACGTGCTGATTGTCAGCTCATCATTCTTCCTCTTCCGGAGTGTAGAGAAAATAGCTATCGGATTGATTGTAATGGCTGTGATGTACTACACAGTGGATGTGGTAATCAGTGGTGTGCGCCAGTCGGTTCAGTTCTTTATTTTCACCAATAAATATGAAGAGGTAGCTGAAAAAATTACTTCTGAAATAAACCGCGGCTGCACCATCATTGAAGGTATGGGCTGGTTTTCGAAGCAACCTCAGAAAGTGATTGTAGTGCTGGCACGAAGAACTGAATCAACCCCTATATTCAGAATTGTAAAAAGTATTGACGAACACGCTTTTGTGACCCAATCCAATGTGGTGGGAGTTTACGGCAAAGGCTTCGACGTACTCAAATAGAACGACTCCGGCCATTTAAAATACAAAAAAGGGAAAGTTTGCACTTTCCCTTTTTTGTTACACATTACACTATATTAAAGGCTGCTTTCAGCCTCAGCGGTTGCAGGATCACCTTTCACCACCCGGGCCACTACAGCATCTTTCTCTTTGTTTAGCTCCATCATAATGGTGTCGCCTTCAACAGCCTCACCGGACAGCACAATATCTGCCAGTGCATCCTCGAGGTAACGCTGGATAGCTCTCTTCAGCGGACGTGCGCCAAACTGCACATCGTAGCCTTTCTCTGCGATAAAGTCTTTAGCTTCACGACTCAGTTCCATGGTCAGACCCAGATCTACAATTCGCTTGAAGAGTCCTTTCAGTTCCAGATCGATTATCTCTTTCAGGCTATCTTTCGACAACTGATCGAACATCACAATATCATCAATCCTGTTCAGGAACTCAGGAGCAAAAGTGCGGTTTAGCGCCTTCTGAATAATTCCGCGGGAATGCTCCGAATCCATACTCATATCTTCGTCTGTACTAAAGCCTACCCCTCTTCCGAACTCTTTCAGCTGACGGGTTCCTACGTTGGAAGTCATGATCAGAATAGTATTTTTAAAGTCGATTCGGCGACCGAGGCTATCGGTAAGCCTACCCTCATCCATTACTTGAAGCAGGATATTGAATACATCCGGGTGCGCTTTTTCAATCTCGTCGAGCAGCACGATGGAGTAAGGTTTCCGGCGCACTTTTTCAGTAAGCTGTCCGCCCTCTTCGTAACCTACATACCCGGGAGGTGCTCCAACCAGACGCGAGACGGTAAATTTCTCCATATACTCACTCATATCCACCCGAATCAGTGAGTCAACGCTGTCAAACATAAACTCGGACAGCACTTTAGCCAGATGAGTTTTACCTACTCCTGTAGGACCCAGAAACATAAAGGTTCCAATCGGCTTATTGGGATCTTTGAGTCCCACCCGGTTACGCTGAATGGCTTTGGTGATTTTCTCAACCGCCTCGTCCTGACCAATCACCTGTGAACGGAGCACTTCGCCCATCTGACGCAGCTTGATACCTTCCGCCTGCGCAATTCGCTGCACCGGAATACCTGACATCATAGCTACCACCTCGGCTACTTTCTCTTCATCTACTGTTTCTGGATTTTCCTGAGACTCTCTCTCCCAGCGCTTGATAGCATCTTCCAGCTGATATTGCGTCTGCTTCTCTTTATCACGAATAGGCACAGCCTCTTCATATTTTTGTTCAGCAATCACTCTATTTTTTTCAGCCTTCAGCTCTTCAAGCTGCTTTTCGAGCATCTCAATCTCTTCCGGAACAGCCACTGTGGCTATATGAACACGTGAACCTGCCTCATCCAGCGCATCAATCGCTTTATCCGGAAAACTCCGGTCTGTGATATAGCGGTCTGTCAGCTTCACACAAGCTTTGATAGCTTCCGGCGTGTAGCGAACATTGTGGTGATACTCATAGCGGTCCTGGATATTCTGTAATATAGTCAGCGTCTCTTCTGCAGTGGTCGGATCTACCACCACCTTCTGGAACCGACGCTCCAAAGCTCCGTCTTTCTCAATACTTTGACGATACTCATCCATGGTGGTTGCACCCACACACTGAATTTCACCGCGCGCAAGCGCAGGTTTCAGCATATTGGCAGCATCGAGCGAACCCGGAGCGCCACCGGCACCAACAATAGTATGAATTTCATCGATAAAGAGGATGATATTGGGGTTTTTCTGCAGTTCGTTCAAAATCGCTTTAATCCGCTCTTCAAACTGGCCGCGGTATTTGGTACCCGCAACAATAGAGGCCATATCGAGCGATACAACTCTTTTATCAAACAGAACGCGTGAAACCTTCCGCTTCACAATGCGCATGGCAAGTCCCTCCACAATAGCAGATTTACCCACCCCGGGATCACCAATCAGCACCGGGTTGTTTTTCTTCCGGCGGCTCAGGATCTGAGCAATGCGTTCGATCTCTCGTTCCCGGCCAACCACCGGGTCCAGTCGGTCCTCCATGGCGGCTTTGGTGATATCGGTACCGAAAGTATCGAGTGCCGGGGTATCACTTGTTTTGCCTCCGCCACCCTGACGGGCGTGTTGCTGTCTCGAAGAGAAACGACCTTCATCGTCCTCATCATCGTCGGAAGGGTAAGCGCTCTCCGGCTTGTTGATTTCTTTATCGCCCGGCTTAAGATACTCCGCAAGCTTCTCATAGGTCAACCCCATTTCTCGAAGCACATCTACGGCCAGATTATTTTTCTCTTTCAAAATGGCCAGCAGCAGATGCTCCAGATCGGCCTCCTGAGAGAGGTGCGAGCGGGCTTCCAGCTCCAGCAGTTTTTTTATTTTTTCGGTGGCACGCAGCAGCGGAATCTCCGCTCCTGTGGGCTCTTTATCGGTCCGCACCATTGCTTCTATACGCTGTTTCAGTATAGTCACATCAACACTCATCTCATCCAGCATAGCCAGTGTGCGTCCATCGTCCGAACGAATCAGACCCAGCAAAAGATGCTCCGGTCCGATGTAATCGTTTCCGAGTCTTTCCGCTTCCTGCAAGCTGAAGTTAAGAGCACTATTTAATTTTTCTGAATATTTCACTGCCATAATATATTAATGTCTTTATTCTGCAAAGTTAATAAAATGAACCTATTGTCAAACCTTTACTATACAAAAACAATTCCTAACTATTAATGTTTATAAAAGCGTGAAAACATGACAGAGCATCTGACAAACTGTCTGTTTTCCTGTAACTTTCAGGATCTTCGGCCCATCCCGGCAAATATTTCACGCAAACTCTTGCTCTCTTTCAAAAATAGTTGTATATTTGCAGGCTCAATTCGCAATGGGGTAAAAGCAAGCAGCTCTGTGTCCTGTGACTGGAACGCATCTCACCTCACCGATTAATTTTATAAATGTATTTTTATGTACGCAATCGTAGAAATCCAAGGTCAACAATTTAAAGTTGAACAAGGTAAAAAACTGTACGTTCACAGAATGAACGAATTGGATGAAGGCTCGACTGTAGAGTTCGACAAAGTATTACTGGTTGACAACAATGGTGCTGTAACCGTTGGAAAACCTGTAGTAGAAGGCGCAAAAGTAGTTTGCGAAGTAGTTTCACACCTGAGAGGCGACAAAGTGCTTGTTTTTCACAAGAAACGCCGCAAAGGATACCGCAAGCTGAACGGTCACCGTCAGGACTTCACCGAATTAACAATTAAAGAAATATTAGCTTAACCCGTAAAATTTTAGAAGAAAATGGCACATAAGAAAGGACAAGGTAGTTCGGCGAACGGACGCGAATCGGAAAGCAAACGACTTGGTGTAAAAATCTTTGGTGGTCAATTCGCTAAAGCGGGCAATATCGTTGTACGCCAGCGTGGTACTCAGCATCACCCCGGCGATAACATGGGTATTGGTAAAGACCACACACTGTTTGCATTGGTAGATGGAACTGTGGAGTTCAGAAAAACTAAAAACAATCGCTCATTTGTATCGATTGTACCACTGGAACAAGCAAACTAATTTCTAAGGAAATTACAGATATAAAAAACTCTTGCATCGGA
>CAYPPC010000004.1:0-9778 GCA_964412435.1 uncultured Paludibacter sp. | reverse complement strand
CAAGAGTTTTTTGTTTCCGGATATCTCTTGTCTCTTTATTTCAGCCCTACCCTGGCTCTGAATTTCAGCTTTAGACCAAAATCAGCTTCATAGGCGGGCAGCTGATCTTTGGCAACAGTCAGGATAAGACGCAGTTGATCTTTGCTGAGCAGATCCTTAACCTCCAGATCCAGCACCTCCATAATGACCTCTCCCTTCTCTTTATCTACCAGTTTTACTCTGGCCACCAGCCGGTCCGGGCCATCCACATAGAGTTTCAGACTTTTATATTCATCCAGATTAACAATAGTTCCGTCCGGACCCTCTTTAAACAACATAGCACCTTCAAGCAGTTTCAGGGATTTCAGAATATCCAGTTTGAAGTTCTGCTTCAATGACTCTGCGTTTATATCCACATCGATTGTCTTATCAAAAACAATCTGCTCGTTGCCGGAAAAATTAGTCCGCTGCATATCCGGCAGTGTTTGAATATCTTTAATCTCTGAATTTTCACCGGGCACCGTAAAGGCAATTTCAGGTACTTCAAAATCGACATTCACCGTCAATTTCTCTTTTACAGCCTCGCAGGAGTTTAATGTCAGAGCAGCTGCAAAGGCAAATATAAAATAAGTTACTCTTTTCATAATTTTCAGTTCTTTTTTATGAGTTAGTTATTAATTAATGAGGGTTATTTATTAAACAAACAATTTCAGACCATTTAGAGTTCCGAAAGATACTCACTTTTCATTAGTAATTCAAGAAATATTTGAATATTTTCAGAAAAACTATTACTTTTGGACAATACAATCTATAGTAGAGAAATAACATCAGATTTACAAACCATTTTATCCATGTTGACCCACTCCATCATAACGCTTCTGCCACTATTCGTCAGCCTCTTTGGGGTTGTCGTGCTACGCATTAGCCCGGAAAGGGATTTACCTAAAAAGTTCCTTTATTACTTTATGATTGTTGTTTCAGTGAACTATTTTATCCACGCGCTCTACTTCAGCTATGAGTATAAGCTGTTTGCACTGCTGGAAAACATCTGGTTCTTTACCTCTTTATCTGTTTTTCCACTCTACTATATCTACATCCGGCTTCTGTCCAAAGACCTCACGCTTAAACCAAAGCTCTTCTGGCTGATTGCGCCGGCAGCGCTGGTTTCCATTTTTTCATTTGGACTGTATTTCAGCATGAGCGCACCGGAGAAAGAGATTTATATCAAAGGACTGATGTATCGCACAGAGATTTACAACAATGCCTATCCCAGATCTGTGAAGTTACTGGAATTCAGACAACTGCTCTATAAAATCATTTTTGTTATTCAAATCCCCATCTATCTGATTCTCGGATATCGCCGGATCATTCTTTACAATAGAAACGTTGAAGAGTTCTACTCCAGCATTCAGGGAAAAAGTCTCTGCCGGATTAACTGGGTACTAATAGCCCTTGTATTCACCTCCGTTATCGCTGTTATTTCAGGCATGGTGGGTAAGGAGTTTTTTATCGATAAGGGGCTGATACTGGCGATTCCATCGGTCAGCCACTCCCTATTCCTGGTGCTTATCATTTTTGTAGGTTTTCATCAAAACTTCACAATCAGAGATTACACCAACGAAGTGGATGCACAGTCCGAGGAAAAATCTCTTGCTGAAAGCCACACCTATCCGAAAGGAATTTCAAAAGAGAGCCTGGAAGAACTGATGGTCAAAGACAATGTCTTTACTGACCCCGATCTGCGCATTATTGATGTGGCCAAAGAGCTCCAGACCAACCGTACCTATATCTCGCGCATCGTCAACGAGGAGCTGAATCATAGCTTTTCTGAATGGGTCAACAACTACCGGATCGAACATGCAAAAAATCTGATGACGCTTGAAGAGTACAGTAACTCCAGCCTGCAGGACATCTCAGAAATGTCCGGTTTTTCAAGTCTCAGTGCTTTTTACAGGGCCTTCAACAAAAGAGAAAAGCAATCGCCGGGCAACTACCGCAAAAAGCTCGAAGAACAATAAAGTGTCGGGGATCCTTGCATATTGTCAGAAATATTCTGTCTCAAACAGCCATTTTATCACCACTAATTTTCTAATGATTGCTAAATAGGCACCCGCTTTACAGTAAAAAGAATTTTTCTTCGTATCTTTGAGGATTATTTTGACATACAGTTAAGTACATTATAATTCTATTCCAAAAATATTCAAAACGATGAAAAATTTCAGATTTTTGAACACGGTTACCGGCTGGCTTGCTTTCGCTATTGCTGCAATCACCTATTTGCTGACAATTGAACCTACGGCCAGTTTCTGGGACTGCGGTGAGTTTATTTCAACCATTTATAAATTTGATGTGGGACATCCGCCCGGAGCTCCTTTCTTTATGCTCTCGGCAAAATTCTTTACCCTCTTCACCTCTAACCCAACTAAGGTAGCCATGCTGGTAAACGCATTTTCGGCTATTGCCAGTGCATTCACTATCCTGTTCCTTTTCTGGACCATCACCTATCTGGCTCAAAAAGTGATTAATAAACCGAAAAGTGAATATACTACTGCCAACAAAATAGCTATCTTAGGTGCCGGAATGGTGGGTGCTCTTGCCTATACCTTCTCGGACACATTCTGGTTTTCAGCCGTTGAGGGCGAGGTTTATGCCTACTCTTCATTCTTTACAGCCATTGTGTTCTGGCTAATTCTGAAATGGGACAAAAACGCGGATAATATCGGCTCTGACCGCTGGCTGATCCTTATCGCTTATCTGATGGGACTCTCTATCGGTGTGCACCTGCTTAACCTGCTTGCCATCCCGGCCATTGTTCTGGTATATTATTACAGAAGATACCAACCATCCACCAAAGGAATTATCCTGGCGATGGTAACCTCGGTGATTATTCTTGCATTCACACTTTATGGTCTGATGACCGGTGTGGTGTTCTGGGCTGCCAATTTCGAACTTCTGTTCGTAAATAAACTGGGAGCATCCTACAACACCGGCTGGCTGATTTATATGCTGCTGCTGGCCGCTTCACTGATCTGGGCTATCTACGAAACTCACGTTGAAAAGAGTTATCTGCGTATGGCACTCTCTTTCCTATTTGCATTTACCTTGAGCGGAGTGCCTTTCCTTTTCGAGAACTTATGGCTCGGACTGGTTATTATTATTATCGCTGCACTCCTCTTCACCTATAAAAAACAGATTATCAAAGCCCGCTGGCTCAATACTTCTCTGATTATGCTTGCGGTGATGGTGATTGGATATTCTTCCTACGCTGTGATTGTGATTCGCTCTGCTGCACAGCCCACCATGGACCAGAACTCTCCGGATAACGTTTTTGCACTGAAATACTATCTCAACCGCGAGCAGTATGGTGACCGCCCACTCTTCTACGGAGGCACATTCAACGCCCCGATGCAACTGAAAGTGACCGGTAACATGTGCGAGTATGACATCGACAAGAGCCCGCAATATGCTCCCAAACCAAAACAAAACCCTTCAGAGAAAGATGAGTATGTGGTAGCAGGTTACAAATACAACTATAAAAAAGATAAGAAATTTATGATGCTGTTCCCCCGGATGTACAGCAGTGATCCATCTCATATCCAGGCTTATAAAAGCTGGGGAAATATCAAAGGGAAACAGATTCAATATGATTTTTGCGGTGAAACCCGCTCGGAATTAAAACCCACATTTGGTGAAAACCTCCGTTTCTTCTTTGACTATCAGGTCAATTTTATGTACTGGCGATACTTTATGTGGAACTTCTCAGGACGCCAGAACGATATGCTGAGTTATGGTGAGATTGAACACGGTAACTGGATCACAGGCATCAAGTTTATCGACAACTTATTGATTGGCAATGTGGACAATATGCCCGACGAACTGATGAATAACAAAGCCAGAAACACCTATTATATGCTGCCGCTTCTGCTGGGACTGATCGGTATTTTCTTCCTGATTAACCGGCGCGGTGTTAACCACAAAGAGGGCACACACGTATTCTGGATTGTACTTTTGCTCTTTTTCCTGACAGGCCTGGCTATTGTGATGTATCTGAACCAAACGCCTAACCAGCCACGTGAACGTGACTATGCTTATGCCGGTTCATTCTATGCTTTTGCCATCTGGATTGGTCTGGGCGTGATGGGCGTGGGCTCCCTGCTGGAGAAGTTTTTATCGAAAAAAGTAAGTGCTATTATTGCCACCGTAGCTTGTCTGGGGGTACCGGTGCTGATGGGTGCTCAAAACTGGGACGACCACGACCGCAGCGACAGAACAGTTGCACGCGACTTCGGTCAGAACTACCTCAACTCGGTGGAAGAGAATGCCATTCTGTTCTCAAATGGTGACAACGACACCTTCCCGCTCTGGTACAACCAGGAAGTAGAGGGCGTACGTACCGACGTACGGGTTTGTAACCTCAGTTACCTCCCCACCGACTGGTACATCGATCAGATGAAACGTGCCTCTTACGAATCAGAACCTCTGCCCATTTCCTGGGAGAAAAAAGATTATATCACCGGAACCAACGACATCATTTCGGTGCATAATCTGACCGAAGGAAGACCGTTTAACATGGCTGACGCCTTTGAAATTATCAAAAGTGATGATAAGGATATGAAGATTGAAGGTGAATCATTCTACCCATCGTCTGTTCTTTCACTGCCTGTTAACCCCGAAGAGGTAATCAAAACCGGAACGGTTTCCGAAGAATTTCACGATCAGATTGAGTCAGAAATGTTCTTTAGTCTGCCAAGAAACGTTTTCAAAGGGGAATCGATGGTGATGGAGATGATCAAAGAGAACAACTGGGAACGTCCGATGTATATTTGTGTGACTGTAGGCGACGCCTATTATCCGAAAAGTCTGAACAACTACCTGGCACGCACCGGTCTGGCCTATCAGATTCTTCCGGTAGAGCAGCAGGACAGTCTCAATGTCAATGTGGATGTGGAGAAAATGTACACCAACATGATGACTAAGTTTAAGTTTGGCGGCATTGAAAATCCAAAAGTATATATCGACGAACAAACTATGCGTATGTGCAAAACACACCGCATTCAGTTTATCTATCTAGCTGAAGCTCTGATCAGCCGGAATGACACAACCCGCGCACGTGAGGTGTTGAACTATGCAGAAAAAGTGATTCCACAGGAAACTGTTCCGCACGATTTCAGCTCCAACATACTGGCACTGCAATACTTCAATGTTGGTATGCACGAGCAGGGTGCTCAAATTCTGGACGCTGTGGCCGAGCGCAGTGTGCAATATCTGAACTGGTATGCCGGCCTGAAACCCATTCGTCGCCAGGGTATGTCAAATACCATTGGTCATGAAATGGCTATTCTGAACCAGGTGCTTCAGATTGCTGCGCAAGTAGAAGATGAAGCTCTGTTTAACAAATACAGAGAGCAGTTTGACAGATTCACGCAGCTCTTTGCTATGCGCTAAGCAGCTAAAATGCCAATGATGCGACATACTCCGGAACTGATCAGACGACTCTATGGCAAAAAGTTGCTTTGGAGAATCAAGCCGGATGAAAAAGTAATTTATCTGACATTTGATGATGGTCCCTGCAAAGAGGTGACCCCGCAATTGCTGGATATTCTGGATAATTTGGGTGTAAAGGCAAGCTTTTTTTGCCTGGGCAAAAATGTAGCTGCTCACCCGGAGATATTTGAAGAGATCAAAAAGCGGGGGCATGCTGTCGGAAATCACACCTACAACCATCTGAATGGTTTCAAAACCGGCACTGAAGCGTACGTACAGAACGCTAAGAAAGCGGACGAACTGATTCAAAGTAAGCTGTTCAGACCGCCTTATGGCAAGATTACACTTCGCCAGGCAAAGCGCCTGAGCGCTGATTATCGGGTGGTTATGTGGGATATTGTGAGCTATGATTTTGATAATAAGAGAAACGCCGGGGAGATTTTGGATTTGATCCGGCGAAAAAGCCGCAACGGTTCAGTGGTGGTTTTCCACGATTCGCTGAAAGCGCAAAAAAACATGCTTGAGGCTGTGCCGCAGGCAATTCAGTTTTGGCTGGATGAAGGCTACCGCCTAAAAACAATTGAGTGAAATTTCAATCTATTTCGGGATGAAAGAGTCAATTCTACATTATGTCTGGCAATTCAAGCTCTTCTCAATGCAGGAGATGGTTACCACTGAGGGGGAGAAGCTTGAAGTGATTGACGTCGGCAGGCACAACAGCGATGCCGGCCCCGATTTCTTCAACGCAAAAATCAAAATCAGCAATACCTTGTGGGCCGGCAATGTGGAAATACACAGCCAAAGCTCAGACTGGAACCGCCACAACCACAACACCGACAAAGCTTATGACTCCGTGGTGCTGCATGTGGTGGCAAAAGCAGACACAGAGGTTTACCGGCTCAACGGAGAGAAAATTCCACAGCTGGAACTTCAGGTCCCTGCCTATATTCAGGAAAACTACGATCAACTTTTTGCCGAAAAGAAATGGATCCCCTGCGAAGATAAAATTGATCAGCTTCCTCCCTTTCTAATGAGCAGCTGGAAGCAGCTCTTCTGGTTGAGCGGCTCGAACGCAAAGCCAATGACATCAGCCTGCTGCTGGAGCAAACTAAAAATCATTGGGACGAGGCGTTTTATATCACCCTGGCACGTAGCTTCGGATTTGGAGTTAACAGCCAGGCTTTCGAACAGCTGGCACGTTCACTGCCTCTCTCTATCCTTGGCAAACACAAAGATAACCTGCTGCAGATTGAAGCTCTGTTTTTCGGGCAGGCCGGTTTTCTTTCGGAAGAGGCGGAGGATGCATACCATCAAGAGCTAATCAGTGAGTATCGGTTTTTACAAGCTAAATACAAACTGGAGCCGATGGAAAAAACGCAGTGGAAAATGCTGAGACTCCGTCCGGATAACTTTCCACATGTGCGAATTGCACAATTTGCTGCGCTTACGCACCACTCGTCCAGACTGTTTTCTCAAATAAAAACACTGGAAGGAGCCGACAATTTTCGACAGTTTTTCAAAACTGAAGTGTCGGACTACTGGAAAAAACATTACCGCTTCGGAACCGAAAGCAGGCCCTCAAAAAAGCAGCTTGGAAAGGCATCCGTCAACTCTATTCTGATCAATACCATCGCTCCATTCCTGTTTACCATTGATCAGAAAAACAACAACGACACCGACCGGGCAATCAGACTGCTGGAGGAGTTGCCTGCAGAGAAAAACTCCATCATAACCCGCTGGGAAGCGCTGGGACAGATTGCTGAAAATGCTTTTGACACCCAAGCACTCTTACAGCTGAAGAAAAACTACTGTGATGAAAACAACTGTCTCCGCTGCCGGATAGGGCACAAACTGCTCAGCATCAACAACACTGATCAAAGTAATCAGACAAAAAACGAATTTTGAAAATGAGAATCGATAAGCGATACATACCTTTTTTACTGATGCTCGTAATGATGTTTACGAGTTTTTCCTGCGCCAACCGCGGGCAGGGTCCGCAAGGTGGTCCAAAAGATGAGACTCCTCCAAAACCATTGAGATCAACCCCGGAAAATAAAACAATCAATTTTACTAACAATAAAATTGAAATTCTCTTTGATGAGAATATCTCGCTCAAGGATATTGCCAACAATGTTATTATTTCACCACCACAACGCAGCAATCCCGAGATTCGCTCCTATGCTAAAAAACTGAGCGTGGTACTAAACGACACATTGAAAGAAAACACCACCTACTCTATCGACTTTGGCAATGCCATTGTTGACAACAACGAGGGAAACATTCTGAAAAATTATGTTTTTTCTTTCTCTACAGGCAGTGAAATTGATACTATGCAGATTTCCGGCACACTTATCAATGCGGAAGACCTGAATCCCATCGAAGGTGTTATTGTCGGCATTCACAGCGATCTCAGTGATACTGCTTTTCTGAAAAAACCCTTCGACAGAATTACCCGCAGCAGCGACGAAGGGCGCTTCACGGTTCACAACGTAAAAGTGGACAGCTTCAAAGTTTATGCGCTCGAAGACGTTAACCGGGATAATATTTTTCAAACCGGCGAGGGAGCCGCTTTCAACAGTGAGGTTTTCAAAACCCGGCTGGAGACCTACACCCGTGCTGACACCCTGATGCTCGACAGTCTCACTATCGACACCATCAAACACACAGAAGCTGTGCGCCTGCTACCTGACGATGTATTGCTGAAGTTTTTCAAAGACCCGGTCAAAAGACAGTATATCGTTAAAAGCGAACGACCAGCTGCACATCAGCTTTCCCTCTTTTTTAACACAGAAAACGAGAAGTTGCCTGAGATAAGCGCTATCGATGCCCCCTGGGAAGGCAATCAACTCTTGCAGGTGAATAACACCTTAGACTCGCTCACCTTCTGGCTCACAGATTCAACGCTGATTAAACAGGATACAATACACCTCGCTGTAAACTACATGAAGTCTGACTCTGTGATGAGGCTGCAAGCTCAAACCGATACCATTCGGTTTTTGATGCGCAGAGCAGCTGCAGCAAAAGCAACAGTTAAAAGTACCGGTAAAAAAGAGTTTCTGAGGATAAACAGCAACGCAGGCTCCAGATTCGACTCATACAAAGCAGTTGAACTCACTTTCACCAGTCCGGTGGCTACCATTGACACTTCCGCAATCCAGCTCAATCAGAAAGTTGACACCCTCTATCACAGCCGCGATTTCACACTTGAAAAAGCTGATTCCGCCGGTATGAAGTTTCTGATTCATCATAGCTGGACTCCCGAAGAGCAGTATCAGCTGCTGATTGATTCGGCTGCAATTACGGATATTTACGGACTTCATAACAACGAAACTAAAAACGATCTCTCCATCCGGTCATTGGAAGACTACTCCAAACTGATAGTTTCTTTGGCTCATTTTGATTCGGCAACTGTAATCCAGGTTCTGGATAAATCAGACAAAGTGGTAAGAACAGTTCCTGCTAAAACCAACCCGGTAGAAATAGAATTTCTCAATCCGGGTGAGTACTACCTCAGAATGTTTATTGACCGCAACAGAAACGGAAGATGGGATCCCGGTAATGTAAGAGAAAA
Organism: uncultured Paludibacter sp.; assembly: GCA_964412435.1. GTDB lineage: Bacteria > Bacteroidota > Bacteroidia > Bacteroidales > Paludibacteraceae > UPXZ01. The sequence goes on along the minus strand of CAYPPC010000004.1, from coordinate 744 downwards.
CCTGCCACCGGAGGAGGTGTTTTATTACTCCAAGAAACTCAATTTAATCAAAAACTGGGAGTACGAGGAGAGTTGGGACCACACTCTTGTACCGCTACTGGAACAGAAGCCGGAAGAGCTTCGAAAGAGTATCAATACCAAAAAGTAACCTGCTATAAATTCAAAAAAGTCCTTTTGGCTGGCCAAAAGGACTTTTTTATATTCTTATTTTACCTGGTGCGATTTTAGTCTATCAGTTCAAAACCGGTATAAGGTACCAGCACTTTGGGAATGCGGATTCCTTCCGGTGTCTGGTTATTCTCAATAAGAGCAGCCAAAATTCGTGGCAAAGCAAGAGCACTGCCGTTAAGTGTATGGCAAAGCTGCGTTTTTCTATCCTCACCGCGGTAACGACACTTCAGGCGATTGGCCTGGTAGCTCTCAAAGTTAGAAACAGAGCTCACCTCAAGCCAGCGCTCCTGAGCAGCCGAGAAGACTTCAAAGTCAAATGTCAGAGCAGAAGTAAAGCCCAGATCACCGCCACAGAGACGCAGAATACGCCAGGGCAGTTCCAGCTTTTCAACCAGCGACTGCACATGGTCCACCATTTCGGTAAGCGAATTGTAGGAGTTCTCAGGTCTGTCGATTCTCACAATCTCCACTTTGTCAAACTGATGCAGACGATTCAGACCGCGCACATCCTTCCCGTACGACCCGGCTTCACGACGGAAACAAGCAGAATAGGCCGCATTTTTTATGGGTAGG
>CAYPPC010000003.1:7633-32409 GCA_964412435.1 uncultured Paludibacter sp. | reverse complement strand
TAAGATAAAAGAGTCCCGCTGCAATGGGAATACCTATAATATTGTAGATAAACGCCCAGAATAGGTTCTGTTTGATGTTGCGAATGGTGGCTTTGCTTAGCCGCAGACTGCTCACCACATCCAGCAGGTCGTTTTTCATCAGTACCACATCGGCCGATTCAATGGCAACATCGGTGCCGGAACCCACAGCAATGCCCAAATCGGCACGCGCCAGTGCGGGAGCGTCGTTGATGCCGTCGCCCACCATCGCCACTTTGCGACCCTCGGCTTGCAGTTCTTGTATTACACGGTCTTTATCCTGCGGAAACACTTCGGCTATCACCCGGTCAAAGCCCACCTTTTCCTGAATCGCCTGAGCGGTTCTCTGGTTGTCGCCGGTGAGCATCAGCGTCTCCATATTCATCGCTTTCAGCATCTCAATGGCTTCACGACTGGTTGGTTTCAATACATCAGCTACAGCAATTACGCCCAGCACATTCTCATCATCGGTGATGTAAACAGCCGTTTTACCCTGCTGCACCATGCGGAAAAGAAAATCTTCCACTTCACTCACATCAATGTCTTCTTCCACAAAGGCTTTGTTGCCGATTTTGTAGCTCTCGCCTTCAATTTTACCGGTGATTCCTTTTCCCGGGACGGAGATAAAATCGCTCACGCCAAGCAGAGGCAGGTTTTGCTCTTCAGCCTTGCTGATAATCGCTTTTGAGATGGGGTGCTCTGACAGATTTTCGAGCGATGCCGCAATTTGCAGCAGCTTTTTTTCATCGAAATAGTGCAGCACCTCAATGTCGGTTACCTGCGGTGTACCTTGCGTAACGGTACCTGTTTTGTCAAAGACAACTGTGTCAATTTTACCGCCGGTTTCGAGCGACTCAGCCGATTTGAAAAGGATGCCGTTTTCGGCCCCTTTGCCTGTCCCCACCATAATGGCAACCGGCGTAGCCAGTCCCAGCGCACAGGGGCAGGAGATAATAAGCACTGCAATGCCGATGGAGAGCGCAAACTCAAAAGAGTAGCCCATCAGCAACCAGACAATAGTGGCTACAATGGCTATTGCAATCACCGTAGGCACAAAAATAGCACTGATTTTATCCGCTAAACGCGAAATGGGTGCTTTGCCGGCGGTGGCTTCTTCGAGCAGCTGTATAATTTGCGAAAGGGTGGTGTCCTTGCCCACGCGTGTGGCGCGGAAAGTAAAAAATCCGGTTTTGTTGACACTGGCCGAAATCACTTCATCCCCTTTCTGTTTGAGTACCGGCATGCTTTCTCCGGTAATGGCCGCTTCGTCGAGAGTGCTGTAACCCTCCTCAATCACTCCGTCCACCGGCACTTTTTGTCCGGGACGAATGCTGATTAAATCATTTAAAACCACATCTTCCACCGGAATTTCTATCTCCTTGCTATCGCGGATCACCGTGGCAGTTTGCGGTGAGGCGTCCATCAGTTTGGTCAGCGCATCAGAAGTTTGTCGCTTTGAGCGTGCTTCCAAGTATTTACCGAGAGTAATAAGTGTCAGAATGGTAGCACCCGATTCAAAAAAGATGTCGTGCATGTAGTTTTGCACCAACTCCATTTGGCCGTGGCCGAAACCGTAGGACATGCGGAAAATGGCAAAAATACCATACACCAGTGCAGCTGACGAACCTATCGCCACAAGGGCATCCATAGTGGGTGAAAGCTGAAAGAGTGAACGGAAGCCGTTGCTGAAAAAGGCGCGGTTAATAAAGAAAACCGGCACTGTAAGTATAAACTGGGTGAATGCAAAAGTGAGTGCATTGGCCTCACCGGCTAAAAATCCGGGAAGAGGAAGCCCCACCATCGGTCCCATGGAGATGTAAAAGAGCGGAATCAAAAATGCGAATGACCAGATTACTCGTGACTTCAGTTCAGCCTGTTCCAGGGCGGCATAATCCACCCTTTTTTCGTTAGAAGCTCCTTTTTTATCGCTTCTGATATCGGCATCGTAGCCGGCGTGCTGTACCGAACCGACGATATCATCGGCCGAAAGGCTGCTATCTTCAAACTCAACCGTCATGCTGTTGGTCAGCAGATTCACATTGACATCCACCACACCATCGAGCTTGCGCACACTCTTCTCCACGTGGGCCACACAAGCTGAACAGGTCATTCCGGTTACATTAAATTTTTCTATTTTCATTTCTCTTGTTATGAGCTATTGCCTATATTATAATAAGAACAAAGATACAACATTTTGGTTCGATATCTTTTTTGCCCTTTTGCCGGACTGTTTAGATGAATTGTGAGAAAATACCGGATTTTTAAATCCAAACAGGTGCTGTGTTTCGTCTAATAGACAAACAAGCATTATATTTACAAATTCAATAAAATTTTAGACCCATGAGAAAAATTCAAATTCTTTTGATGAGCCTGCTGCTGATAGCGGGAGCCGGAACACAGCGCGCATTTGCCAATCCTGTAGCTGAGAGCAGTGACTCTGCAGTTGTAGAAACTGTAACAACAGAAAACAGCTTATTGGATGAGCTGACCGGAAATATGGAAAAGTTAATTGATACACGTATCGGTGAGGTCCGCAAAGGCAATGATGCTGAAACAATAATTGCCGTATCACTTCTTTTGTCTGTGGTGCTGCCCCTCTTTATTATTTTTATGGGCGTAGTACTGATGAATTATTTCAACAACCGGGCAAAAAAACAACGTGACCTGCTGAGACATGAGATTTATATGAAAGCTCTGAAACGGGACAAGCCTTGCCGGAGAAGATATTTGAAGAATTAGGCAGCGCAAAACCGGCGGAAAAATCATCGCTTTCATCTGCATTAGTGATGTTAGCTTTAGGTATTGCATTTCTTTTTATCGGATATGTAACCGGTAACGGTGGATTATATTTTGCTTCCATCGTCGGGTTTGTAGGCTTAGGCAGATTGGTGGCGTGGATTATTGAGAGACCTAAAGAGGAGAAGAGCGAGAGCAATGAGTAAAGCGGAAGATTTACTTTTGATATCACGCGTGGTGATTAGCGACGACCGAAGCGCTTTCGACCGTTTGGTCCGGAAGTACCAGTCGTCGCTGCGCCGTTTTCTGCTCAATCTCACCTCGGGTAATGATGCCTTAGCGGATGATTTGGCGCAGGAGACCTTTATCAAAGCCTATCTCAATATCCGTTCTTTCCGGGGTATTTCCGCTTTCCCCACCTGGCTTTTCCGGATAGCTTACAATCAGTTTTATGATGCCAAACGGGCTGAAAAGCCGACAGAAGAGATGAAAAGTGACCAGATTGATCAAAGTTTTCGTGAAAGCAGTGGCTTTTCATCAGAAAATTACGATATTTACACCGCCATGCAGGTGTTGAATGAAAATGAACGAGCCGCCATTCTGCTTTGTTATATGGAGGAGATGACTCACAAAGAGGCAGCTGCCATTATGGATCTTCCGCTGGGTACTGTGAAGACGAATATTTCGAACGCTAAAATAAAACTGGCCAATTTTCTTAAAAATGAAGGATATGGAAAAGAGTGATGAAAAAAGGGTGACAGACTTCCTGAACAGTCACCGCAAAGAGATAGAGGATAATGATTTTACGAACCGGGTGATGCAGCAATTGCCGGAGAAAAAAAGTTACTGGTACATCACACCGCTGTTTACATTGTTAGGCGTTCTGGTGGTTTCGCTACTGACAGATTTCAGGCTGTTGCTGAACGACCTCTACAGCTGGATTGAAAATACCCCATTGATTTATCTGATCGGGATTTACTACTTGGTTTTTGCAGTTATTTTGATCTGGTTCTATCATAAAGGGAAAGAGTATCTTTATAGTTAGCAAAAAAACATTATACATCAGAAGAGGCGAAATTTATTTTCGCCTTTTTTGGTAGAATGTAGTTCCCTTTCTTCGCTTTTTTCATCTTATTTTTGTAGCTTTATGGGGTTTGCTGCTGATTCGGTGCAAAAGATGGATGATTTTTAGAAATCTTCGAAAAAGAGCTGCTATCTTCATTGCCCGAATAGGGCAGATGTGAAATATTTTTTCGATATTTGTGGAGAAATTTTCAGACCGGAAACAGGTGACTTAAAATCTTTTGATTTTACCCGGGAGCAGATCTCCGGCAGAGCTATTAAAACTTATTTAAATCATAATATTTTTTTGAAAAACAAAGACAAGAGACAATGAAAGAGAGACAACTTTTGGAGTGTGTACCCAATTTTAGTGAAGGGGTAAATTTGGATGTTATTCAGCAGATTGTAGATGAAATTAACTCTGTGGATGGCGTAAAAGTGCTTGATGTGGACCCGGGAAAGGCTACTAACCGCACAGTGGTAACTTTTGTGGGGGAGCCGGCACCGGTGTGTGATGCAGCATTCTTGGCTGTGAAAAAAGCTTCAGAGCTGATCGACATGAGCAAGCACAAGGGAGAGCATCCCCGCTTTGGTGCCACGGATGTGCTGCCGCTGATTCCTATCAAAAATATCAGCATGGAGGAGACTGTGGAGTATGCCCGCGCACTGGGAAAACGGATTGGTGATGAGCTGGGAATTCCGGGGTACTTCTATGAATTTGCCGCCACCGAAGAGAAGCGCCGTAACCTGGCTGCCTGCCGTGCCGGTGAGTATGAAGGTTTGCCCAAAAAACTGAGCGATCCGGCGTGGAAACCCGATTTTGGTCCGGCATCTTTTACCGAAACTGCACGCCGCTCAGGAGCAACTGCCATCAGTGCACGTAACATTCTGATTGCATACAATATCAACCTCAATACCACCTCCACCCGCTGGGCCAATGCCATTGCTTTTGACATCCGTGAAAAGGGACGCATCAAGCGCGAAGGCAATCCGCTGACCGGAAAAATTGTGCGCGACGAAAAGGGTAATCCGGTGTATACGCCGGGCCTGATGAAAGGGGTGAAAGGGATTGGCTGGTACATCGAAGAGTACGGCGTGTCTCAGCTCTCATTCAATATTACTGACACGGAGGTGGCACCGATGCATATGGTTTTTGAAAATGCGCGGGAGCGTGCAGAGGTGCGCGGTGTTCATGTTACCGGTTCGGAATTAGTGGGAATTGTGCCGCTGCAGACCATGCTGGAGGCCGGACGCTATTATCTGAAAAAGCAGAAACGTTCTATCGGTATTGCCGATGAGGAGATTATAAAAATTGCCATCAAATCGATGGGCCTGGATGAGCTGGGTCCTTTCGATCCGAGGAAGAAAATTATCGAGTATCTGATCGAAGACAGCGCAGAAAAGAAGCTGGTTGATTTAAGCATTGAGCAGTTTGTGCATAAAACTGCTTCGGATAGCGTAACTCCGGGTGGCGGTTCAGTATCTGCTGCGGTGGGTGCTATGGGGACCGGACTGGGCACGATGGTGGCCAACCTCTCGTCGCATAAGCGCGGTTGGGATGACCGCTGGGAAGAGTTTTCTGAGTGGGCCGAAAAAGGCAAGGAGATTCAGGAGAAACTACTTTTCTTGGTAGATGAAGATACCAACTCTTACAACGGTATTGTGGCGGCATTTGGCTTGCCTAAATCTACAGAAGAGGAGCAGCAGGCACGCGCCGAAGCCATTCAGCAGGCTACACAATATGCTATGGAGGTACCTTTGCAAGTGATGCGTACCGCCTCCGCAGCCATGGAAGTGATTGAGGCCATGGTGGAAAAAGGTAATCCCAACTCCATCTCAGATGCCGGTGTGGGAGCGCTGGCAGTGCGTACAGCCGTGCTGGGCGCCGGAATGAATGTGCGTATCAACGGTCTGGACCTGAAAGATAAAGAGGTGGCGGCTCGGTTGATTGCCGAAGCCGAAGCAATTGAGAAAGATGTGATGGCACGCGAGCAGGTGATTCTTGCCATTGTGAAGGAGCGCCTAACTGTGGAACAGTAATTCAAAAGTTCAACTTATAAATGAAACTCCCGCAGAGATTTTGCTTTGCGGGAGTTTTTGTGTTTTCTGCCACGAAAAACACAAAACTTACGAAAGTTTTTTCAATGAAAACTAAAACTACTAAATAATTCCCTTCTTTGTGTTTTTAGTGGCTATAAAAAAAATACATTGTTTTGTGGTTTTAATGCTGTTTTCTACTCTTCATTCAGTTCTTCCCGTATTTTCCTTGGAAGGCCGGAAACAACCAGATTATAAGAGTCAGTAATCCATGTTTGAAGTTGTTTGCGTGAGATGCTTCCCTCGGTTTGAATGCTATTCCAGTGTTTTTTATTCATATGATAACCGGGCTGTACGTCGGGATACTGCTCCCGCAGCTCAATCGCTTTTTCGGGGTCGCACTTTACGTTTATCCGATCGTAGCGGGTGATATCAGTGGAACAAAACATTTTTTTCCGTACGGAAAACACCAGAATTCTGTCATCGAAAGGCATGGACTCTTCGGCGCCTTTCAGCGACAGACAAAAATCACGTAGTTCTTCTATATTCATACATGTCATGATTTAACGGTAGAAAAAACGAACTGCAAATTTACTCTACCTTGTCTAATACCGTTGTCAGGTAGGTGTAAATCCATAAAATAAGAAGCGCTGAAGCACCGAATGTCAATGCCAAAATTACTGTTTCTATGAAAGAGAAATCCAGGATATAAGTGGAGTAAAAGGGAAAGCCTACCAATGTTAATACTCCAATTAATCCGTACAGCTCAGGATATTTGGGCGGATTCTTTGGTTTTATAGTGTTATTGCAATTACTGCACTTCCAGGAGGCGGTTTTGGATAGAGTAAAAAGCCATTTCACTGCTTGTTTGCTTTGGCAGTTGGGGCATAAGAATCTGTTTTTCATAATACAAAAGGTTTGATAAATTAGATGTTTTTCTTTGAACTATTTCTCTACACCCTCAAACCAGGTTGTGTAATAGATATGGCTTAGAGCAATCACTAAACCGATAAGACCAAAAATCAATGCGATACCCATACTTTGCCAGAAACTAAGATCGTAAATCCGGTTGATGTATAGAGTAGGGAATATAACTAACACACCGGCAAGAAAACCATAATATCCGCCGTAATTTCTTGGAATAATTGGTTTTATTTCGTGCTTACACGATTTGCACTGCCAGGAGTTGTTGTGACGTACAGCCCATACTTTCTTTACCGCTTGTTTTTGTCCGCAGTTGGGGCATGAGAATTTCTTTTTCATACTTAAAAGGATTTATTGGCCAAATGTAGAAATAGTTTTTTATAAAAAGAAATTAATTGAATGGAAACTGTGCAGGTAGTACTTGCACAATTGGGAAATCAGGATAGGCTACTGCGATAGCCTGCAATTACGGACTTTCATTCAAACCATTAGCAATAATCAAAATAGCTCTGGATCTTACAACAATGGAGCAGGCTCTGTTGTTAGAAGATAATGTCGGCAAAACAGCTCTTTGGTAAGTTCACTTTGAGTAGAGCTATAATGAAAATGCTTATCTTTGCCGGAATTTTGAAAAGAAGGTTTTAGTAATCCCTGTTAAGAAAATTGTATTTTGAAAATTGATTTGAAAAGGACCGCTTATCCTGTTCTTATAGCTGTATCACTTGCCTATGTGCTAAATGATTTGATTCAGGGCATTATACCAGCCATATATCCGCAATTAGAACAAAAATTCAGTTTGTCGATGGCTCAGATTGGGATTATCACCCTCTGCTTTCAGCTGTCAGCATCGATATTTCAGCCGCTGGTGGGCTTTTATACAGATAAAAACCCTAAACCTTTTTCGCAGGTTGTTGGGATGTTTTTCTCCTCTCTGGGTATTGTGACACTGGCTTTTGCGCCGTCGTATTTGTGGATTTTATTTGGTGTTACGCTGGTGGGCATCGGTTCATCGGTTTTTCATCCGGAGTCTGCGCGAATTGCTTTTCTGGCATCAGGAGGCAAGCGCAGCCTGGCGCAATCGATTTTTCAAATTGGCGGAAATACCGGTGTGGCGCTTTCGCCGCTTTTAGTGGCTCTGATTGTTATTCCGAATGGACAGCAACATATTATCTGGTTTTTAAGCGTAGCTCTGGTTGCGATGGCTATTTTGGTTTTTATCGGTATCTGGCGCAGGCAGGTTATCAGATTCTCACAAAATTCGAAGCAGAAAGTAATCAATCCTCCCAATTTTCCATCCCGAAAAATCAAAATGTCGGTAGCTATTCTGTTGATTCTGATTTTCTCGAAATTTTTCTACACCGCCAGTATCACCAGCTATTTTCAGTTTTATACGCTGGATAAATTCCACTTTACCGAGGTAAGAGCTCAGGTCTATCTTTTCTATTTCCTGATTGCATCTGCATTAGGCACACTTTTGGGCGGCTATTTTGGTGACCGTTTTGGACGTAAGCCGGTGATCTGGTTCTCCATTTTGGGTGCTGCGCCTTTTACGCTTGCCCTGCCTTATCTGGATGAGACTTTCACAGCTATATTTATTGTTCTGATTGGCCTGATCATTTCATCAGCCTTCCCGGCAATTATTGTCTATGCACAGGAACTGTTGCCCAAAAAGTTAGGTATGGTTTCCGGACTGTTTTATGGTTTTGCCTTTGGGATGGGTGGCTTGGGTTCTGCCGTGCTGGGTTTTGTGGCTGATTTAACAAGCGTCAATTTTGTTTACCATATCACCGCTTTTCTACCACTTTTAGGCTTGGTTGCCTATTTTCTGCCGAACCTGAAAAATGTGCAGGGGGAGAGTTAGTTAACTGATTCACTTTGCTTGTCATTTTTTCCGTAACTCCATTTCGATGCTTTGTAGTCCAGGTAATTTTTGCCCGGATTTCTCCCACGTTTTATCTTTCTCCAGAGATATTCATTAACTATTCTAAAAAGGCTAAAAACAGAAGAATTAGCCTGCATTCAACTGTGTAGAATTATGTGTGAAATAGTGTGAATTTATCTCGTTATCAAGAGCTTTAATAATAAACTGTCAGGGGTGTCGGTTATTCACATTTATTAATAAAATAATTAACAATTCGCAAGGTCTGAGTAGTTAGTTTTATTTTTATCTTTGAGTGTTCTAAAGAAATTAAAGTGCACTAATAGCGGTAATTACAGATAGTTACAGATATTTGCAATCTGTTTTTATAGAACGAACACAGCCATCAATAATAAAATCTTTACCATAGCGATGAAGATGGATGGCGTTTCCCATTTGACCTTAAAGTAAACACAAAATATCTTCGTATGAAAAACAAACTTATAACCATTGAAGAGGCTGTAGCTCATATCAAGGATGGCGCTACTATTATGATTGGTGGGTTTCTGGGTAATGGAGACCCTAAAAGAATTATAGATCTCCTGGTGGAGAAAAATGTGAAAAACCTGACTATCATTTGCAATGATACCGCTTTTCCTGAAGTGGGTTTAGGCAAGTTAATCGTTAATCGTCAGGTTAAAAAAGTTATCACTTCCCATATCGGAACAAATCCTGTTACCGGTCAATTAATGCATGAGAGTGAAATTGAGGTGCAATTTGTTCCTCAAGGTACTTTGGCAGAGCAAATCCGTTGTGCCGGAAATGGCTTGGGTGGCGTTTTGACCAAAACCGGCATAGGCACTGTTGTGGAAGAAAATAAGCAAAAAGTTACTGTGGATGGGGTGGAATATCTGCTTGAAGCTCCTTTAAGAGCTGAGATAGCCATAGTTGCTGCTACCTGGGGTGATAAAATCGGAAACTTAAAATATAGAGGTACTTCTCAAAACTTTAACCCGCTTATGGCGATGGCTGCTGATCTGGTTATTGCAGAAGTTGAAAACCTGCTTGAAATCGACGAAATTGAAGCTGAGTGTGTGCACACACCGGCAATTTTTGTAAATTATATTGTGCATTAAAACTTATTGTTGAACTATAAAAACTTTGTCTTATGGGAAAAATTACATCAATGATACGGCTAAGAATGAGTTCGAAAGATGCTCATTACGGAGGTAATTTAGTAGATGGCTCAAAAATGCTTGCGCTTTTTGGCGACGTTGCCACCGAATTGTTAATTAAGAGCGATGGCGATGAGGGTCTGTTCGTTGCTTACGATAATGTTCAGTTTACAGCCCCTGTTTATGCCGGAGATTTTATTGAAGCTTATGGCGAAATTACCGAAAAGGGTAACTCTTCGAGAAAAATGAGTTTTGTAGCTAAAAAAGTTGTGGCACCTCGTCCGGATATCAGCTCTTCAGCTGCCGATTTTCTTGAAGAACCAGTTATTGTTTGTAAAGCGAGCGGTACTTGCGTAGTACCAAAAGCAAATCAAAGAAAAAACAAAGAAGTCTAAATTAAAAACACAATAAAATGGAAAAACTAATTATCACAGCGGCTATTTGTGGAGCTGAGGTTACCAAAGAGATGAACCCGGCAGTTCCTTATACGGTTGAAGAGATGGTTCGTGAAGCAAAATCTGCTTATGAAGCAGGTGCTGCTATTATTCATATTCATGTTCGTGAAGATGACGGAACGCCAACACAAAGCAAAGCGCGTTATAAAGAGGTTATTGATGCAATTTTAGAGGTGATTCCTGATGTAATTCTTATTCCATCTACCGGTGGAGCTGTTGGTATGACTTCAGAAGAGCGCTTGCAACCCACCGAGCTGCCATTAGAGATGGCTACCTTAGATTGCGGTACCTGCAATTTTGGGGATGAAGTGTTTGAAAACACTTTGCCCATGATGAGAGATTTTGGTAAGCGTATGATGGAGAACAACATTAAGCCTGAGTATGAGTGCTTTGAAATGGGGCATTTGGACTCTATCTTACATTTGATAAAAAGAGGTGAAGCGCCTGCCGGACAGCTGCATTTCAACTTTGTTTTGGGCGTATTGGGTTGCGCCAGTGCAAATATCAACAATCTTACCTGGATGGTAAATGCCATTCCGCAAGGTTCAACCTGGTGTGTAACAGGAGTGGGTCGTCACGAATTTCCTATGGCTGTTCATGCAATTGCTATGGGTGGGAATGTTAGAGTAGGATTTGAAGATAACCTGTATCTTTCAAGAGGAGTTTTAGCTAAATCTAATGGCGAACTGGTTGAAAAAGTAGTTCGTATAGCTAATGAATTAGGACGTGGAATTGCTACTCCTGCCGAAGCAAGAGAAATTTTAGATCTTAAACCGATTTAGAGTTAATTATTAAAGCGTATGCAAAAAAAAGGGAACAGGTACGGAACACATCGGGTCTTAGCACCGCAGGGAGTGTTGCCGCAACCGGCAGATAAACTGGATAACAATATGGGTATCTTGTACGACAACGAGATATTAATAGATGTGATTACCCTTAATATTGACTCTGCCAGTTTTACTCAAATTAAGGAGCAAGCCGGTGACGACGAAGAGAGAATTAAGGAAATAATGTTTGATATTGTTGAAAAACAGGGAAAACATCGCAACCCGGTTACTGGTTCAGGCGGAATGCTTTTAGGCAAAGTCGAAAAGATTGGCTCTGCTCTGGAGGGTAAGATTGACCTGAAAGTTGGAGATAAAATTGCCACTCTGGTCTCTTTGTCGCTTACTCCGCTTCGTATCGACAAGATCAAAGAGATTCGTAAAGAGGTGGATCAGGTTGATATCGAAGGAAAAGCCATTCTTTTTGAAAGCGGTATTTATGCCAAAATACCTGCCGATATTTCTGAAAAACTCGTTCTTTCAGCTCTTGATGTTGCCGGTGCACCTGCTCAAACCGCAAAACTCGTAAAACCCGGCGATACCGTGGTTATTATTGGTGCCGGTGGAAAATCAGGTATGTTATGCTGCTACGAAGCTAAAAAACGTGCCGGCATTACCGGTAAAGTTATTGGCATAGAGTACAGTGAAAGTAGCATGAAACGTCTGATAGACCTGGATGTTTGCGATCATGTGCTTCAGGCAAATGCAACTCATCCTGTTCCCACAATGGAGAAAGTAGCTGAACTTAGCAATGGCGAAATGGCTGACATTACTATCAATAATGTAAATATCCCTGATACTGAGATGGCCAGCATTCTTTGTACAAAAGATAGTGGTGTGGTCTATTTCTTCTCTATGGCCACAAGCTTTACCAAAGCTGCACTTGGAGCCGAAGGTGTTGGCAGCGAGGTGACTATGGTTGTAGGAAACGGTTACACAAAAGGTCATGCAGAAATTACACTCGAAATTCTTAGAGAAAGTGAAAAACTTAGGAGAGTTTTCGAAGAGTTATACGCTTAATTTTTATCTAAATATACTTTGATTTTCAGCATTAATGAATGCTGAGTAAATAAAATTTCAATACCATGAACACAAATTCGAACAGAAAAGCACTGTTTCCGGATGTTGCCGATGAACAATGGAACGACTGGAAGTGGCAAGTCAGAAACAGAATTGAGACTTTAGAGGATTTAGAAAAATACGCAAATCTAAGTACTGAAGATGAGCAGGGAGTTAAAGAAGCTTTGAAACAACTTCGTATGGCTATAACTCCTTATTACCTTTCATTGATGGATTTGGAGAATAAAAACTGCCCGATCAGAAAACAAGGTATCCCGACCGGAGCCGAGGCTTTTCAATCTGACGCAGATTTATTAGACCCATTGAGTGAAGATGAAGACTCACCGGTACCTGGACTTACTCACCGTTATCCGGACAGAGTTTTGTTTTTAATTACTGATATGTGTTCAATGTATTGCCGCCATTGTACACGCCGAAGATTTGCCGGACAAACCGACAGACAGTCTCCCTCTGAACGTATTCAACAAGGTATAGATTATATTGCCAGAACTCCAGAAGTGAGAGATGTGCTTTTGTCAGGTGGTGATGCCCTGATGGTTAGCGACGCCATGTTAGAGTCTATAATTCAGAGATTGAGAGAAATTCCGCATGTTGAAATTATCAGAATCGGAACTCGAATCCCGGTGGTTTGCCCGCAACGTGTTACCGACGGATTAGTTGATATGCTAAAAAAATATCACCCTATTTGGCTTAATACGCATTTTAATCATCCGGATGAGATTACACCTGAGTCGGTAGAAGCTTGTACTAAACTTATAAATGCCGGAGTACCTATCGGAAATCAGACTGTATTGCTGCGTGGCGTTAATGATTGCCCGCAAGTGATGAAAGAGCTGGTGCTTGGTTTAGTTAAAAACCGTATTCGTCCTTACTATATTTACCAATGCGACTTGTCGGTAGGCATAGAGCATTTCCGCACTTCTGTTTCAAGAGGTATTGAGATAATAGAAAACTTACGTGGCCATATTTCGGGTTACGCCGTTCCCACTTATGTAGTTGATGCTCCGGGTGGTGGAGGAAAAATTCCGGTAATGCCTCAGTATCTGATTTCTCAAAGTCCGGGAAAGGTGGTGCTCAGAAACTTCGAAGGCGTAATTGCTACTTATACTCAGCCGCTTGACTATAAGCCTGAGTGCCATTGTCATGATTGCGAGGCTAATCGTTCTCAAGGAGTTGCTGCACTATTAAATGGAGAGAAGCTGGCTATTGAGCCGGCCGGGCTGGAAAGAAAAGAGAGAAGCAAAAAATAGAACTCTTGGGATAAATCATAAAATAAGGGGACAATTACCCCCTTGTTTTTATGCTATTTCACTCTCTTTTTTCAATATAAATGCGAACTATAAAACAACCTGTTTGATGCCTTTTTTACAAAACATATTGAAACATAAAAGTGTGGCAATCGTTGGTATGGCTAAAAATACCGGAAAAACCACATGCTTAAATTATGTTTTAGATAACTTGCATAAGGCAAATAAGAGGCTTGCTGTAACTTCAATTGGTGTTGATGGTGAAGAGAGGGATGTTTTGTACCACACTCTTAAACCCCGTATAAACTTACGAAAAGGCAATTACTTTATCACTTCCGAAAAACACTTTGAAGAGAGGGAGCTGGCTGCAAAAGTTCTGCTGGTTAGCAATAAACTCACTGCCCTTGGTCCATTGATTACCGCAAAGGTTGAAAGTGAGGGAAAAGTGATTTTATCAGGCCCTTCCGACTCTTTGTGGTTGCAATCCTGCATTAACGAGCTGCACAATTTCAATATCGATGTGGTTCTGGTTGACGGTGCTTTGTCTCGTATGAGCCTTGCTTCGCCTGCCATTACCGATGCCATGGTTTTATGTACCGGTGCTGCTTGTTCTATCAATTTAGATCAGCTTGTAAAAAGGGTAAAGTATCAGACTGAACTTATCAATCTTAAACAGGTTGAAGATCAGCTTATAACTGTTTGTGATGCTATTCAGGAGGGAGTTTGGGGCCTGAGTAAAGGTGGAGAGGCTTACGAAAAAATCACCGAATCTCTGTTTTTAGATTTTGAGATTTCACCGGAAATGTTTGCTAAGTACGAATATGTTTTTGTAAACGGTGCTTTAACCGAAAGCTTTATGAAAAATATATTGGCGGAGCAAAGCGACTCAAAGATAAAGCTGATAGTACGTGATTTTTCAAAAATATTTGTTGAGCCGGCAAGTTTCAAAAAATTTATACGCAGGGGTGGGAGCATAGAGGTGCTGCAAAAAGCAAAACTGCTGGCAGTTTGCACAAATCCAACATCCCCGGAGGGATATAATTTCGATCCGGAAATCTTGCGCTCAGCGGTAGAGAAAGCGATAAATATTCCTGTTTTCGATATATTTCAAGAGATAGAAAAACAAATTCAAGATAATTAATTTGCAAAATAGATGACCAGTAAATTAGGATTAGATTTTAACAAAGTAAACAAAGCGCGACTTGCCGCAAAAGGCATTGCTGACGATGTGCAGAACTTTGTAGAAAACTATACAACCGTTGCGGTAGAGAGGACGCTTTGTCGCTTGCTTGGTATTGACGGAGTGGATGAATATGATGTACCATTGCCCAACGTAATGGTACATCAGATGAATGAACAGGGCTTGCTTGCCGATGGCGT
Organism: uncultured Paludibacter sp.; assembly: GCA_964412435.1. GTDB lineage: Bacteria > Bacteroidota > Bacteroidia > Bacteroidales > Paludibacteraceae > UPXZ01. The sequence continues at coordinate 17,613 of CAYPPC010000003.1, read as the reverse complement.
TGTGAGATTTTTGGGAAATGCCATTATCGAAAATCATGGCACTCCGCAGGAAATTGCTGAAAAAATAACGGTTGATAAATTGGATATGCTCAGCATCAAAAAGCATTCGGATGAGGATATTCTGAAAGCCCTGAAACCCTATATGGATGCTACCATCGAAAGAGTAAAGCAAAATCGCAAACGGCGCGAAGATATTATTGCAAAACAAGGCGATGCTCAGCGTCCTTATCTCTATGCCATTGTTGCTACCGGAAATATTTACGAAGACGTAATTCAGGCAAAAGCCGCTGCTCGTCAGGGTGCTGATATCATTGCTGTAATCAGAACTACCGGACAAAGCCTGCTTGATTATGTGCCTTATGGTGCTACTACCGAAGGTTTTGGCGGTACTTTTGCCACTCAGGAAAACTTCAGAATTATGCGTAAAGAACTGGACGAAGTGGGAGAGGAGCTTGGCAGGTATATTCGTTTGTGTAACTATTGTTCCGGGCTTTGCATGCCCGAAATTGCTGCAATGGGTGCATTGGAAGGCTTAGACGTAATGCTAAATGATGCTCTCTACGGAATTTTGTTCAGAGATATCAATATGCAGCGCACTTTGGTGGATCAGTTCTTTTCCCGCGTTATCAACGGCTTTGCAGGAGTGATTATAAACACCGGTGAAGATAATTACTTAACCACTGCTGATGCTTTTGAACAAGCTCACACCGTTTTGGCATCGGACTTTATCAATGAGCAATTAGCTTTAATCGCCGGTATTCCGGAGGAGCAAATGGGCCTGGGGCATGCCTTTGAAATGGATCCCGAACTTAAAAACGGCTTTTTGTATGAATTGGCGCAAGCTCAGATGCTTAGAGAGATTTTCCCGAAAGCACCTTTGAAATATATGCCGCCAACCAAATATATGACCGGAAATGTATTCAAAGGTCATATCCAAAATACGCTCTTTAATGAAATTGCAGTGTGGACCAATCAGGGAATCCTTCTGCTTGGAATGCTTACAGAGGCGATTCACACCCCTTTTATGTCTGACAGATATCTTGCTATTGAGAATGCAAAATACGTTTCTAACAATATGAGAGATATTGGTGAAGAGGTGGAGTTTAAAAAAGATGGCATTATCCAAAAACGCGCCCAGACTGTACTTGATAACGCTATCGAACTGATAGAAAAGGTAGAATCAGAAGGTCTCTTTAATGCACTGGAAAAAGGGATTTTTGGAGATGTGAAGCGTGCCAAAGACGGCGGTAAAGGTTTGGAAGGAGTTGTTGCTAAGGGCAGCGGTTATTTGAATCCTTTTATTGATTTAATGAAAAAATAGAACTGAGATATGAGTAGCGAACAAAATAATAACAGTATAAAAGCACAAGGTCAAAGCTTAGATTTGAAAAAAGTCAAACCTTACGGGGATACTTTAAACGATGGTAAGGTGCAGATGAGTTTTACTTTACCCGTTCCTTATGATGATGAGGCTTTTGAGGCTGCGAAAGAGTTGATGCGAAAAATGGGTTTCGATAATCCGCAAGTGGTTTTTGCTCAGGAGCTTACCGATGGTTATACTTTTATGAATTGCTATGGTTCAACTACGCATCATGTCGATTATTCTTCTATTCATGTCCCTAAGGTGGAGAGTACCACATGGACAATGCAGGAAACCGATGAGTTTATAAAAAAGGAGATCGGTCGCCCTGTTGTTGTGATTGGAGCGAGCACCGGTACCGATGCTCATACCGTTGGCATAGACGCCATAATGAATATGAAAGGCTATGCCGGAAGGTTTGGGCTGGAGAGATATGAAATGTTTGAAGTCTTAAATATGGGAAGTCAGGTGCCTAATGATGAGTTTATCAAAAAAGCAATTGAACTAAAAGCAGATGCATTGTTGATTTCTCAAACCGTTACTCAAAAAGATGTGCACGTAAAAAATCTGATTGAATTGGTGGAGTTGCTTGAGGCGGAAGGCTTGAGGGATAAGCTTATTTTGATATGCGGAGGTCCGAGAATTTCGCATGAACTTGCCAAAGAACTGGGTTATGATGCAGGTTTTGGGATGAACTCTTATGCCGACGATGTCGCTTCATTTATTGCTCAGGAGATGAAAAGAAGAATTTCTGCTGAATAGGTGATTTTCTGTTATTTATAACAAATAATATTGGAGTTAAACAATTAATATAGATACAATTATGGATAGAAATCAAATGCGTGAGGTAATCGCAAGAAGAGCCGCAAAGGAGATCAAAGACGGATATGTGGTAAACCTTGGTATTGGAATGCCTACAATGGTGCCCAACTACCTGCCTAAGGGTGTTGATGTTACTTTTCAATCAGAAAACGGACTGTTAGGCTTGGGGCCTACCCCCGCAGAAGGTGAAGAGGACAGATACTTAACAAATGCGGGTGGAATGTATATCACGGCTATGCCCGGGGCAGCTACTTTTGATAGCGCAACTTCCTTTGGAATTATCAGAGGAGGACATGTTGATCTTACTATTTTAGGTGCTTTGCAGGTGGATGAAAAAGGAAACTTAGCCAACTGGATGATTCCGGGAAAAATGGTTCCGGGGATGGGCGGTGCTATGGACCTGGTATCCGGTGCTAAAAAGGTAATTATTGCCATGGAGCATACCGCAAGAGGCAATATTAAAATTTTCAAAGAGTGTAACTTGCCGCTTACAGCAGCCGGACAGGTGGATCTGATTATCACCGAAATGGGTGTGATGGAAATTACAGAAGAGGGAATTTTGCTTACAGAACTGCACCCGGAGTTTACAGTCGAGGATATTCAAAATGTCACAGACGCTAAGCTTATAATTTCTCCTGATTTGAAGGAAATGAATATTAATTAAATTCCAAAAAGCTCTATTTGAATTGATGTTTAATAATAAATTTATAATTATATGAAGAAAGTTTTTATAGTTGCAGCTAAACGCACTCCAATCGGTAAGTTTTTAGGAACCGTTGGAAATGTACATCCTGCCGATTTAGCCGTTCCGGTTGTAAAGCAAATTTTAAGCGACACAAAAATTAACCCTGCTGATATCGACGAAGTTATTGTTGGAAATATCTTAATGGCCGGTTTTGGTCAGGGTATCGCCCGTCAGATTTCTATCAACAGCGGCATTCCTGAAGAGGTTCCGGCTTATGGCATCAATATGATTTGCGGTAGCGGAATGAAATCTGTTATGCAGGCTTATACTGATATTGTTGCCGGGCAGGCTGAGGTTGTGTTGGCCGGTGGTACCGAAAATATGAGTATGGGTGGATTTATCATTCCCGGAAATGTGATGAGAAATGGCCAGAAAATGGGTGATGTGAAGATGATTGACCATATGGTTTATGATGGATTAACCGATGCTTTCTCAAAATTACATATGGGCATCACTGCCGAAAATATTGCTGAACGCCATAATATCAGCAGAGAAGAGCAAGATGAGTTTGCTTACAAATCGCAACAAAAGGCTATCACTGCGATTGACGGCGGAAAATTTAAAGAAGAGATTGTTCCTGTGGTGATTCCGCATAGAAGAGGCGATATAACCTTTGATACCGACGAATATCCCAACAGAACAACCAACCCGGAAAAACTTGGCGGTTTACGGTCTGCTTTCAAAAAAGACGGAACAGTTACTGCAGGCAATGCTTCCGGCATTAACGATGGTGCATCTTTCGTTTTGGTTGTTTCAGAAGAAGCAATGAAAAAATATAATCTTGAGCCAATGGTTGAAATTATTGGTATAGGACAAGCCGGAGTTGCTCCTGATGTTATGGGTCTTGGTCCTGTTCCTGCCATTAGAAAGGCTTTAACGATGGCTGATATGAAATTGCAGGATGTGGAAGTTCTTGAATTGAACGAAGCATTTGCAGCTCAGTCGCTTGGTGTAAACAAACTATTAGTTGAAGAGCACGGAGTTACTAACGATTGGCTCTGCGAAAGAACTAATAAAAACGGTGGTGCCATTGCATTGGGTCACCCAATTGGAGCGTCAGGAAACAGAATTTTAGTCTCCTTAATCCACGAAATGAAGAGAGAAGGCAATGACATTGGTCTTGCCAGCTTGTGCATTGGTGGCGGAATGGGTAATGCGATGATCGTTAAAATTTGCAAGTAATCAGTATTAACAATAAAACATTATAACTATGATTAAACAAGGTGATACCTACACACATAAATTGAGTTTTACTCAGGAAAATGTAAATACTTTTGCCGAAATTACCGGTGACAATAATCCGATTCATATCGATACGGAATATGCCGCTAAAACTTTCTTTAAACGTCCGATAGTTCACGGATTTTACTCTGCTTCTGTGTTTTCAATGGTTTTTGGGACTAAATTTCCGGGCGAAGGTACAATTTATATGTATCAGGATATGAAGTTTATGGCTCCTGTTTTTGTTGATCAACCTTACACTGCCAAGTTTGAGGTTACCGAGGTCAACACCGAACGGCATACAGGGATTATAAAGTGTATTTTAGAAGACGAGAACGGAAAAGTAGTTATCGAAGGTACTGCGAGACTGAAAAATGACGCACGGTTTATTTAATTTTATATTCAAATTGAAAATTTAAAATCATGAAAAGATTAGAAAATAGAGTGGCTATTATTACCGGTGGTGCTGCCGGAATTGGAAAAGCAACAGCCGAACTTTTTGCCAAAGAGGGTGCCAAAGTTGTTATTTGGGACTTAAATGAGGAGCTTGGTAACGAGGTCGTAAAACAACTTGAATCACAAGGTGGTGAAGCGATGTTTGCCAAAGTTAATACCACCAATTACGGAGAGATTGAAGCAGCTGCCAAAGCAGTATTTGATAAGTACGGCTCCATTGATATTTTGATAAATAATGCCGGAATTACCCGCGATAGTTCATTGAAAAAGATGACTCCCGAAATGTGGCAGCAGGTAATTGATGTAAACCTGACAGGAGTGTTCTATTGCTCAAAAATTATCTCTGAATATATGTTGATGAAAAACTACGGTAGAATTGTGAATGCATCTTCTGTGGTTGGGCTTTATGGAAACTTTGGACAAACTAACTATGTAGCAACAAAATCAGGACTTATTGGTATGACCAAAACATTAGGTCGTGAATTGGGACGTAAAGGTATTACAGTAAATGCTATTGCTCCCGGATTTATCGCCACCGAAATGGTAGCCCAAATGCCTGAGAATATTCTTGATGCCATGAAAGCAAAAGTTCCAAGCGGACGTTTAGGAAAGCCGGAAGAGATTGCATCAGCCTACCTGTTCCTCTCATCAGACGAAGCAGCCTATATCAACGGAACCGTTTTAAGCGTTGATGACGGGATGACTGTGTAGTTTGAAAGTTTCAGCTATCGTATCTATACAATAAAAGGTGTCCGGTTTTGTGGACACCTATTTATTTTCATTGCTTTAAAATGAGTGGCTGATTAATGTTTCTACTAAGCTTTGTTTATTCGAAAAACGCAAGAAAATCACATTATGTTGTGATTTTGGAGGTTCTTTTTTTCTATATAAAATCAATTTTATCAATCTCCTTCATTAAGCGGTCTGTTTCGCTTAGGGCAACAATAATTTTCTGATAATGCAGTATATCTTCAAAGTCGAGGACTCTGCCAGCGCGATCTTTCAGCCACTTTTGCGCCGGCTGATAACCGCCAATATAGAAATTCCAGGCTGTTTCAGGAACATTATCAAAATACTGCTCATCATTAATCCAAACCTGCCCCAAACCATCTTCCGTAGCTACAAATCCGGGTGAACGCAATGTTAATTTGCGTGTCACTTCATTATTTCCTGCTTTTGGATACGTGGTGATATACTCCTCCACAACATCACTTTCCAGAAGATGAATCTGACGAATCTGGCTGCCCAGCTCTACCAATGCCCAAAATGTATCTCTGTCTTTTGGATAAGGCACACGCGGAAAATCAATTTTTAGGAATTCCTTATACTTCTCCCGGTATGCAGGCGAATGTAACACAGCGTATATGTAGTCCAAGATATCTATCGGCGCAATATTCACCTCCTCCTCGCTTTTTTCGGGGACAAAATCCAACTGCAAAGCCTTAGCAATCTTATCTACAATCTCCATATTCAAATTGGGAACTCGTTCGCTTTTTTCTTCTAATTCGAGTTGAGAAGAGTCGGGGTATAGATATAAAGGGAACACGCTTCCACCACCGCGATAATAAATGTTTTGATCAGAAATAGTATTAGTTATAAAAGACAAATTCCACTGCATATTACCAACAGCTTGACCTTGCCTTCCAGATATTAAGGCATAGTTTTTATTATTTCGCATGTTTTTCATAATTCTATCTTGGCTATATGCGAAAAATCCCTTAGTAGTACCTGTGAAATATGTCCAACGCTCATCAAATGGTCGATAAGAAATCTTTTTATAATTATTTTCACTATGATTTTTAATAAGGTCATTTCTAGCTTTAGCTAGAATCCAATCTCTGCTATCACTTTTTAGGTTGTAAATAATTCTCAACTCTGAATCTGTTAAATTTCTGAAATCTTCTATCGTTTTGCTTAGGACATTTTTATTAAACTCTATTGTTACACTGTCATTTTTTGATAATACACCAAGTGAAAATTCTATGAAAATATCTTTCAACCCAAAACCTTTATCGTAAATATTTTTGTTTTCAAAATCCTTAGGCATTAAAAAAAACTGAGGTGATTGTAACTCAACTTTTTTATATGGCGTTGTTTTTAGACTATTACTTAATAAGAATTCATATTTAATCTCTCTTTTTCCAAATAAATCATAATGAAACACTTCTCCTAATTGACTGACTTTCTTCTTTCCTGTTTTTATGAACAGATTTATAGAAACACCTTGTTCAATATCAAACACATTAACATCTATTGAACCATCCGGTGCTGTTTCCTTTTTCTTTGCATTGCCATGTAAATCAATAGTGTAGATTTTATCGAATTTCTTTAATAAATGCCAGCGCATTCCTCTAAATGTGGGATTATCCAAGAAACCGTGCGGATTAATAAAAGCTAATACACCCTCACCGTTTTTCTCTATCAGGTGGGAGCTAAAACGAATAAATTTCACATAATCATCGTTTATAAATTTAGAGTTTTGCTCTTTTAATCGTTCTTTCCCGCCCGGTTCCTTTTTATAATCCTCCATCAGGTTCATAATCCACTCACCTTTATTGGCACTTTCGCCACTGTATGGCGGATTACCAATCACACACATCACAGGTGTATCGCGTTTAATCAGGTTGGCTTCATTAGCTTCGGTACTCAGCCAGTTGGCAAAAAGCGTGGCGGTATCGGGGTGGTGCTCCTCTAAGCTGTTGGTGAGATAAATCCGAAATCGCTTATCACCTGCACCCTGGTAACCGGTCTCTTGCAGCAGTAAGTCCATTTTTAAATGTGCCATGGCGTAGCTCGCCATGAGTAGCTCAAAACCATTTAGTCGCGGAATCAGATGTTCATCTACATAACTGCTCCAGATGCCCTCCTGTCCTTTGAACTTTTTATAAATATGCTTTACGGTTTCTGCCAAAAAGGTACCTGTTCCGGTAGCAGGGTCTAGTAATTGCACTTTGTGTACTTCTTGTTCTATCTGTTTATAACCTGTGGGAGAGCGTTTGTCAGCAGTCTGTGTATTTACTTTAATTTTGGTTTTGCTGGTGTCGGCAAGTCCTTGCGGCAGGTTAAATTCAGTTTTTAGAATATCATCCACCGCACGCACGATAAATTCCACCACTGGTTGCGGCGTGTACCAAACGCCCCTCGATTTTCTAAGCTTTGGGTCGTATTCGCTCAGGAATGTTTCATAAAAATGGATAATCGGATCCTCCATTTTGGTCGCTTTTCCATAATCTTGCAAGATTTGTCCGACGTTGGTCGCCAGAAATATCTCCGCCAGGTTATCCACCACCCATTTGATGCGGTCGTCAATATCCGGCCAGATAATATAGCTGAAAAGTCGTCTCAAAAATGGATTGGTTTTGGGAATCAGTTCGGCAGCTTCCTGACGGCTGAAATTACCTAAACTGTCATCGTGCAAACGGGCAGCAAACATACCGTAAGCAATGGTTTGTGCATAAACATCCGCAAATGCTTTGGGCGTAATATCATGAATCAGAATCTCCTTAAAAGCGAGCATTTGCTCCTTCAGCGAACTGTCCAGGTGATTATCCTCGTCGCTGGTCAGTGCATTTTCGATAATATCTGCCAGCAGTCTTGCTTTTCCTGCCATCATTTCAGCCAGTTTTGCAGGACTTTTAATCGTCTGGCTGACGTGTGTGGTAAAGTTCCTCAGCAAATTTTCGAAAATTGAGAAATTCTCCGGTTTGGGTTGAATACCCTTGTCGGTCAGCTCGGCAATCGCCACTTTGGTGGTCAGTTCACCATCCTGGTAAAAGTGAAAATCGAGGTAATCGGTAAATATCAGGTTAGTCAGCGATGCTTTGTAACGGTCAAACTGCTCCTTATTACCCGATTTTTTCTTCCCCTCCAAATCATCATCACCCAGATCTTTCGCCTCAATATATCCCACCGGGATCTCCCGTTTAGTCAAAATATAATCCGGTGCGCCGCAGCTCTGCCTTTTTGGTTCGTTGGTTGCCTGCACTTCCGGTAAAAGGCTCTCAATCAATTGCTGTAAATCACCCCGAAAAGTGTGTTCTGTTGCATTACCGAGTTTGTATCGTTCGTCTATATTTTTGAGGTATTGTTGGATGGTCATGGTTTGGAAATTATGAATTATAAATGAAGAATTAAGAATGGGCTTTGGGTGTTAGAGTTCGTCTAAATCTGCTACTAAAGGCGCGCCACCATCTATCTCATTAATTTCTAATTGAGTTATAGTAACTCCTTCTGTTTTAATTGTGATTTTTACACCATTCCCAAAGGTATAAAGGAAGTAATACATACCAAAATGAATTTCTAATAACTTTAAAATTACCATAAACTTCAATGTAGGAGTCTCGAGATGGTGATATTTCTCTTTCATGAAATTCATAAAATCTTTATAATTCAAGTTTCGCACACCATCATTATCGTATTCAAGATTATTTGTTCTTGCAAATTCAATTTCATCCGGATCCGGATATTCGATATGATTGAAAAGGATATCTGAAGTGATTTTATCATCTTCATGGTGAGGAAAATAAAAATCAATATCAGTCTCTATATCCAGCTTTTCATTTACTGTTAGAGAGAAAAGTTGGAAGTGGTAATAATTATCGTTGTATGAATTACATTGCTCCCAACCAAAAGATTCAAACCCGGGATGCTCTGCTTTTATTTGTAGAAAAAGAGAATGTAATAACTTCATTTCTAACTCAGGTGTCCCATAACTTTTGTATCTGATTCCAGAAAACTCTTCTTTGATGTATTTGCCAATATCTTTTGGTGGATTATTCAATCCATCTAAAAATTCTTTAAGGTACTTATTCCTCATATTTGTTATCAAACTTGTATGTTATTGAATTCGGTTTCTCTTCTCTTGTCAATGCTGATTGTGGCAAACCTTGTCCGTTTAGCCAGGAAGTTTTCGACATTTGCGTAAGATAGTCTTGTGCTGTTGGAATAAAATGGTAGTTGAAATCTTCCAAAACATGCTGCTCAGCTATATCAATCACTGAAATTACTTCTCCATCACTATTTGTAATTGTATCGCCAAATATTTTGGGTATAATGTGGTTTATAAACCAGCTATTATGTGTTAAAGCTCGGTGACGATTATCAGCAAAAGCCATTTTACTGCTATCTAACAAGACATGAATTTCTAAATAGTCCTGCATTTGCCCACCAAATTTCTTTGCACTGCTTTCAGCATGTTGATGTGGTTTTCCCATATCTATTTTTATACTTCTTATGTTTTTTTGTATGAAACTTTATTTCATGTAAATCTGAAACCGTGAGAGGCTTAACAGCTTGTATGATTATCGTTTGTGTTTTGACCTATTGAATGTGAAAACTCAAAAGTTTTAACGAAAGTACATTCAGCACCTTCAAAGT
>CAYPPC010000003.1:0-7590 GCA_964412435.1 uncultured Paludibacter sp. | reverse complement strand
CGTGTCTTTCGTGCTTTTCGTGGTTACTCTTGCTCTTCTTACTCATTCGCCAGCGGCACAAACCTTGCCGATAAATCAGGTTCCGGCATATCCGGATCGAGCGGATACATCGGGCGCTGAATGCCTTTGTAGGGCAGACGCAGCAGATCCTGATCCACACCACCGGGGGTGAGTGCCATCATCCAGCCTTTACGCATTTCGTACAGCTCAGGCACTAAATAGCCGATTTTTACTATAACAATATCCGTTTCGCGCGGATTGAGATCCACTTCGGTAAAGTAGCGTTCGTAGTGATAAGCCTTGCGGATTTTGGTGACAATCACCGAAATACTTCCGGTTTTTACCACTACAATGGTGTTGTCTCTTTCATCGGTATGAATGGCGGTGATAGTTCCTGCAATGCGCACAGGCGGTGCGTAGCGATCATCTACACGTGCACCGGCAGTGGCGTCGATGGTGCCGCCCACGCCAATTTCAACCGCTTTGGCCACAAACTCCGGATCGGGAATAGAGGCGTAAATTACCGATTTTCCATCTTCCGTTTTGAATTCGGGACGTTTGAGCAGTTCGGTCAGTGTCCAGGTAACGTCACCTGCACCACCGGCTGTGGGGTTATCACCCATATCGCTGATGATAAAAGGTTTTTCTGTGGCTTGCAAAGCTTCGTTCAGTACGGGGTGGAAATAGTCGGTCGGACCCACAAACTCAAACTTATCGCGCACATCCCAGAAGTGCTGAGCTAAGCGTTCTGCTGCGGCACCTACTGCTTCTTTGTCGTCGCCATAAGTAACCACTACACCGTGGTTGCGTGGCTCATCTGCCCAGGGGTAAGACATCCAGATGGAAGCATCAATCACATTGTCACCATCCAGCACATTGTAAATATCTTCATAGAGGCTTTTGCCCGGCTCCACGCGGGTGCTGGTTTTTTCGCCCGGCAGCAAAACAGGTACCGGAATCCACGCTTTGTAGGCCGGTTTTCCTTTACCGCTTTTTACACGGTCAATCAAATTAACCAAAGCCCGTTTCTTCGAAACAAAAGCATCATCGTGCGGTGCCAGTCGGTATGCAGTTAGCATATCGATGTTTTTAATCAGGCGGGGCGAAACGCTTCCGTGCAGGTCCATGCAGGAGGAAACTAAAATATCATTTCCGATCACCTCGCGGATACGCTCAATAAAGTCACCTTCCGGGTCTTCCAATCCCTGCACGCTCATGGCGCCGTGGATATCGAAGAAAAGTCCGTCGAAGGGGAGCGCATCTTTCAACATTTCGAGGGTTTTGTTCACCATTTTCTCATAGGTTTCCCGCTCAACAATGCCGCCCGGCATAGCGTGACTGCGGAAAGTGGGTGCCCACTCGGCCAGGTTCACTATGCCCGAATCGGGAGCAAAGAAGGGATAGTAAGAGAAAATTTCGTCACCAATCAGTTTGGGAAAAGCAGTAGAATCGGTTACAGCCGGTGAAAAGGTGCTCGATTCAATGGCAATACCGGCAATAGCGATGCGCGGCAACTCTTCTTTTTGTTTATTACAGCCGGTAAGAGCGATGGCTGCAAGCAGAATAAATGCAAAAATTGATCTCTTCATGAAATTATTTTTTAGAGTTTATGTAATTCATGGTCTCCTTTTGGAATCAGGAGAGCTGCGCTCAGTAGGATGAGAGGGCAGCCTATCCACAAAGATAAGCAAATGTGTTCAAATAGCGCCTCTTTTTTTTATAAAAAAGTGTTCGCTGAAATCTGCAAAAAGCTTAAAAAACAGCAGAAATTTTCATTCCCCGAAGGGAAAAGTGTAATTTTACGCATCAAAAGCAGCCAAACTGATATTGATTATGTCTAAAACTATTGCATTTAATCCGCTCTCGATGCCCTCCTACGTGATGGCTAAACCGGTCGGCTCACTCTGTAACCTGGATTGTGCCTACTGCTACTATCTCGAAAAAGAGAAACTCTATGCTAACCGTAAAAAGCTGGAAATGAGTGATGAGACTCTGGAGATATTTACGAAATCCTATATTGAAGCACAGCCGGTGAAGGAGGTGCTTTTTACCTGGCACGGTGGTGAAACCACGCTTCGCGACATCAGTTTTTACCGGAAAGCACTCCATTTTCAGAGAAAATACGGCCGCGGCAGGCAGATCGACAATGTGATTCAGACTAATGGCACGCGGCTCAATGATGAGTGGTGTCGCTTCTTTAAGGATAATAATTTTTTGGTGGGTATCTCCATCGATGGTCCGGAGCACTGCCACGATATTTACCGCAAAAATAAGGGCGGTAAGGGTACTTTCAAAGAGGTGATGCGGGGTGTTGAGCTTTTGCAAAAGCACCGGGTGGAGTTTAATACGCTTTCGGTGATTAATGATTACAACGTGCAGTTTCCGCTCGATGTTTATCGTTTTTTTAAGGAGATTGGAAGCCGCTATATGCAGTTTTCACCTATTGTGGAGCGTATTTCTGATACGCGCACGGATGGGCTCACGCTGCTTCCGCCCGATCCTGATGTGGATGGCAGGCTCGCCTCCTGGTCGGTGGATCCGGTGAAATTTGGTGAGTTTTATATCGAGATTTTTGATGAGTGGGTGCGCCACGATGTGGGGCAGTATTATGTGCAACTTTTTGATGCCACGCTGGCCAATGAGGTGGGCGCGCAGCCGGGTGTCTGCATTTTTGCGGAGACCTGCGGTCACGCCACTGCCATGGAATTTAATGGCGATCTCTATGCCTGCGACCACTACGTTTTTCCGGAGTATAAACTGGGCAATATCAGGTCTCAGACCATTTACGAGATGATGTTTCAGGAGAAGCAGTTGCGCTTTGGTGCCGACAAGCGCGATAAACTGCCGGCGCAATGCCGCAGTTGCGATGTGTTGAAATACTGTCGGGGCGAGTGTCCCAAAAACCGCATATCAAAAACGGCTGAAGGGGAGTTCGGACTGAATTATCTCTGTGCAGGTTATAAGGCATTCTTCAGACATGCCCGGCCCTATATGGAGTTTATGGCCAATGAGTTGCACCACCAAAGGCCGCCGGCCAATGTGATGAATTTTGCAAGACGCTAAATATCCAACTTTATTTTGCCGTGCAGTTACGGCACATTTCAAACTGTTTTCTGTCGGTCAGAATGGCCTTTCGGAATGCTTGTGCTTTGTCGCCACCATGAATTTCAGCGAAGGAGTCATCGTTCAGATTGCCGAAGCTGAAATCGCTGTCTTTATCGAAGCAACAAGGGAGCACATCGCCACGCGATGAGAGCACAGAGCCCTGCCACAGGCGGCGGCAGTGATTGTGCATTTTGGCTTTCAGGTGATATTTGCCATCCTCCCGCTTTTCGTAGCGGGCATATTTGTCAATGGTTGTAAGCAGCGGATTGCCCTCCTCGTAGTTATAAAGCTGTGCTGTTTTGAAAGTGAGTTTGTCGGCACCCAGTTTTTTTGCCAGCACTTTCATCTCATCCAGTTCATGCTCGTTGGTTTTGAATACGATAAACTGAATTTCAATAAAGGGAGAGGGCGAATTAAGCTCTTTTTTCCATTTGTTCACCAGCTCCACGGCGCGGGTGGCTTTTTCTAACTTTCCGCCTACGCGGTAAGCTTCGTAAGTCTCCTGCGTGGCACCGTCAATCGATACAATCAGCTTGTCCAAACCCGATTCAACTAGCTCTTTAGCACGCTTGTCGTTAAGAAGTTGTGCGTTGGTGGAGGTGCTTGTGAGCAGGTTTTTGCTGCGTGCATAGCGCACAATTTCACTAAAGTTTTTATTGATCAGCGGTTCGCCCTGGAAGTAGAGGATGGCATGCATCAGAGAGGGTGAAAGCTCATCAATCAGCTTTTTGCTCAGCTCCGGGTTAATGTTGTTGGCCTTAACGAGTGTGTCGCGCATGCCCACCGGACACTCGGGGCAGTGCAGGTTGCAGATGTTGACCGGCTCAATGGAGGCAAAGAGTGGTGAAATGTTCCAGTTGGTCATCACCCCGAAGGTGGAGAGCCGGTAAGAGAGTTCTGATTTCAGTGCGTTCCATATTTTGGCCGGAGTCATTCCGGTTCTTATAATCCGATATAAGAAATAGAGTTTGTTTCTCATTATAAATGCTTTCTTTCTTGATGCAGCTGATGGATAAAGGCCTTTCCGGCCACTGATTTCTCCTGTTTCAGCCTATCTATCAAAACGGATTGAGCTGCTGCTTTGTTTTGAAAACGGAAGAATTTCCGTAATATTTGATTTTATCATACTTTTTAAAGTTAAACAATGCGCCTTTATGGGCTTCTTAAATGACTCTTACCGGCTGAAATACAGGCATTTTGACTGCTTTGCAGTGCATCTCCCTAAATTTATAAATTCTTAATAAATAAGCGGTTGTAATACCTGAAAAAAGGTAGTATTTTTGTAGTCGAATTAAGAAAAACAAAATTACAATAAGATAATTAAATTATTATGAGAAAAAACGTATTATTTTTGGTTCTGGCAGCAACAGCTTTACTGTTTGCTTCCTGCAGTAAAAACATGATGGGGCTGGACAGCAGCCATTTCAAGAGTTCATCCGATCCACTGGAAGCACACCAGGGATTAGTTAACTCTACAGTAACAGCTACTTTCCCACAGAAGTATTTCAACAAGAAAGCAGTGGTTACGGTAACACCGGTTCTGAAGCACGAAAATGGGGAGACTTTGGGACAGCCGGTAGTTTTCCAGGGAGAAAAAATTCTGGATAACAACGTAGCAATTCCTTACGCTTTTGGTGGAACTCACACTATCTATTCACAGTTTGAGTATGTTCCCGAAATGGCTCAGTCAGAAATGTTTCTCAAATTTGACGTAACTCAGCGCGCAAAAGCTTATACACTGCCCGCAGTGAAAGTTGCTGATGGTGTAATCGCCACTTCACAGCTGGTTTCAGTTTCTCCTTCAGAACTGCAGCCTGCACTGGCACCGGATAACTTCCAGCGCATCACTCAGGAGCATACCGATGCTGACATTCTTTTCCTGATTCAGCAAACTCTGCTGCGCAACACTGAGCTGCAAAAAGAGAATATCATCGACTTCGAAAACAAACTGCAAGAGGCAAGAGATGCTCAAAACAAAGAGATTGCTTCACTGCAGGTGCTGGGTTATGCTTCTCCCGACGGTCCTTTGGCACTCAACACCAACCTGGCTGAAAGAAGACAGAAAGTTACAGCTGACTACGTAAACAAGGAGCTGAAAAAACTGAAAGCCAATGTAAATATCGATAGCAAATTTACTGCTGAAGACTGGGACGGTTTCCAGAAACTGATGGAAGCTTCCAACATTCAGGACAAAGAACTGATTCTGCGTGTTCTCTCTATGTATCAGGATCCGGAGCAGCGCGAGCGTGAAATTAAAAACCTCTCAGGTGCTTTCACAGCCATTGCTGACGACATCCTGCCGCAGCTGCGTCGCGCACGCCTCAAACTGGAGGTGGACGTAATCGGTAAATCAGATGCTGAAATTATTGCTCTGGCTACTTCCAATCCGAAAGAGCTGACCGCCAATGAACTACTCTACGCAGGTACATTAGCTTCTACCAACAGAGATCAGGTTTCTATCTACGAGCAGTACATCCAGCAGTTTGGTAATGATGTGCGTGGTTACAACAACCTCGGTATGATGAAATACTACAACGATGATCTGAAAGGTGCAGAAGCTCTCTTCGTTAAAGCTCTCGAGAAAGATGCAAGCAACTCAGACGCCAACTACAACATGGGTCTTGTTCAGCTGGCTTACGGTAAAGTTGCTGATGCTCAGGCTTACTTTGGTAAATCTGTAGGTACTGTTGGTGATGTTAATGCTGCACTCGGAACCAGCTACGTAATGGCAGGTGACTATGCTAAAGCTATGAGCTCAATGAGAGAAGTGAACAGCAACAATGCTGCGCTGGCTCAAATTCTGAACAACGACTACAACGCTGCCCGCGCAACACTCGGTGCAGTGAAAATGCCGGATGCTATGACAGCATATCTCTCAGCTATTCTGGCAGCCCGCACCAACGACCGCGACGCGGTTTACAACAACCTGGCAAAAGCTATCGCTATGGATAAAACACTGGCGAAAAAAGCAGCTAAAGATCTGGAGTTTGGTAAATACTTCGCTGATGCAGCTTTCAAAGCAGTTGTAATGTAATTTTAGCTTTGAATATCAAATGATAAAATAGAACATTGAAAATATAGGGAAACCCGGCACAGAAAACTGTGTCGGGTTTTCTTTTGCAAAAAAATGGGAAACAATATGGAATTAACTATTAAATAATGTAACTTTGCATCTTACCGATGGTGTGTCTCGCTCTTTCGCGGGATGTTTTATATCAGGCAGCTATGTTATTCAGAGATATAATAGGTCAGCAAAAAATAAAGGAACGCTTTATCCGGACGGTGCGTGAGGGACGAATTCCGCATGCGCAGCTGCTGCATGGTAGCGAGGGTGTCGGCAAGCTTTCGCTGGCGCTGGCCTATGCGCAGTTTATCTCCTGTAAAAACCCCTCGGAGAATGACTCCTGCGGCGTGTGCAGTTCCTGCCAAAAATACAACCAGCTGGAACATCCCGACCTGCATTTTGTTTTTCCGGTGATTAAGCCGGCCGGCAAAAGTACGGTGATCAGTGATGATTTTTTGGGAGACTTCCGGCAGATGGTGCTTAAAAACAACTATTTCGGAGTGGATGAGTGGTTTGAGCAGATCGGCGATGGCGGTAAGCAGGGGATGATTTACTCCAATGAGAGTGCAGAGATTATTCGCAAGCTGAGTCTGAAAACCTATGAGTCTGATTACAAGGTGATGGTTATTTGGCTGCCGGAACTGATGCATGAGCATTGTGCCAATAAGCTGCTGAAGATTCTGGAAGAGCCGCCCGCTTTCACGCTCTTTCTGTTAGTGTCAAACAATCCCAGCCGCCTGCTGACTACCATTTTGTCGCGTACGCAGCAAATTAAAGTGGATCGTTTGCAGGAGGATGAAATAGTGGCAGCGATGCAGCAGCAATTCCCGGGCAAACCGGAAACAGAAATTACAGATGCAACCAAAATAGCAAATGGAAGCTACCTGAGAGCTGTGCGCAATCTTCATGAAACGGCTGAGACCGCAGAGGATTTCGAACGCTTCACTGAGTTGATGCGCAAAGCGTGGCTGGTGGGTAACAAGGCGGATCACGCCTCGCTCAAAACTTTGAAGCGCTGGTCGGATGAGATGGCCGGCAGTCAGCTGGGCCGCGAACGGCAGAAGAAATTTTTGAACTATTCGCAGCACCTGATTCGTGAAAACTATATTTTTAATCTGCAGCAGGCCGATCTCAACTATATGAGTGATTACGAGACGGCTTTTTCGAAGAATTTTTCGCCATTTATCAATGAACGAAATGTGGAGGATCTGGTGGCGGAATTTGCTCTGGCAGAGCGGCATGTGGAGCAAAATGTCAACTCAAAAATGATATTTTTTGATCTGGCGCTAAAAACAATTATGCTTCTAAAAAGATGATTCTTAATAAACTATGATATACAGACAGATTCTGTAAAAGGCAGGAGGCCTGCTAAAATCTGTCTCCCTTTAAAAACAAAACTTTATGGATTTTACTCTAAATAA
>CAYPPC010000002.1:26279-34283 GCA_964412435.1 uncultured Paludibacter sp. | reverse complement strand
GGGGCAAAACCGAGCCGGTGCATACCCGTATCAATCTTAATATGAATCGGATAGTCTGTAACTGCCTCTTTTCCGGCGGCAGTAATAAATTCCTTCAGTAGTTTGAAACTGTATATTTCAGGTTCAAGAGCGTGCTTAAAAATAGTATTGAATGCCGCTTTTTCAGGGTTCATAACCACAATAGGCACCCGAATTCCTTCACGCCTTAACTCAGCCCCTTCATCTCCTACCGCCACTGCCAGATAATCACATTGCTTGTTTTGCAGAGTTTTTGCTATCTCCACAGAGCCGCTGCCATAAGCAAATGCTTTCACCACACACATCATGCGGGTCTCCTGACGTAAACCGGAACGAAAATAGTTATAATTGCTTACAAAAGCCCCCAGATTTACATCGAGCGTAGTCTCATGCACAGTCTGCTCAAGCCGGGCCAGAATATCTTCAAAGTGGAAACTACGGGCCCCTTTCAGCAGTATAATTTCATTGTTTAGTTTTGAAAGAAAACCTGAACCAAGCAGGTCATCCGTATCCCTGAAAAAATAACTCTCTTTGACTTCAAACAGCTCTTTAAACCTGGAGATCTGCTCACCCACCCCTACAAAGCGTTCAACGCTCTTCGAATGAATCAAATCTGCCACCACCGTATAAAGTTCTTCAGACTGATGCCCTGTTTGCAAAATATCAGATAATACTACAGTCTGAGGCATATTCTTTCTGCTTTTTTGCTGCTGCAAGAAATTAAGAGCAATTCCAAGCGAGTTCAGATCTGAATTGTAAGTATCATTGATTATCAGATTGCCGCTAATCCCCTCTTTCACCTCAAGCCGCATGGCCACCGGCTCCAGCTTCAATAGTTTTCCGGCAATAATCTCGGGCTTCTGCTTCATATAAAGCAAAACACAAATACACTGTATCGCATTTTCAATGGAGGCATCGTCAAAAAACGGTATCTCAAATTGAAAGCTTCTGCCTTCATACTTCAATTCGATGACTGAATGACTGTTTTTCTTGATATCTACAATCTGCACAGTGCTTTCAGGTTTACTGCCCCAGCTGAACAGTCTGGCTTTCTGTCCGGCCTGCGCAATGGTAATATCGAGCAGTTTATTATCATTGTTATAAATCAGCACCTCTGCATTTTTGAATAATCTGACCTTTTCGGCAGCTTTCTGCTTCAGGCCTGCAAAGCCCTCCTGATGCGCTTCCCCCAGGTTGGTAAAAACACCGATTTCAGCTTGCACAATCGGCTCCAGTTTCTCCATCTCTCCGGGTTTTGAAATTCCGGCCTCAAAAATTCCCAGCTCAGCATTTTCATGGAGTGCCCACACCGACAGCGGAACCCCGATCTGCGAGTTATAACTGCGCGGCGAGCGAACAATCCGGTAATCTTCATTCAACAACTGATAGAGCCACTCTTTCACAATCGTTTTACCATTGCTGCCGGTAATTCCTATCACGGGCAACTTAAACCCGGCCCGATGCACCGCAGCAATCGTTTGCAAGGCTTCAAGTGTGTCTTCCACCCGGATAAATACAGCCCGGTCCATTTTTTCCGCTTCAGCGGGCAGCTCACTGACAACAAAGTAGTTGACTTTTCTGTCATACAACTCTGCAATATAGTTGTGCCCGTTGTTCCGGTCAGTCTTTAAGGCAAAGAAAAGTGATTCTGATGGAAATGACAAAGAACGGCTGTCGGTCAGCAGCCAGTTTATCTCCACCTCCGGTATCTCCGGAAGTGTATAATTTAATATATTTGCAATTTTTGAGAGCTTCATACCTTGTGAATAATTGGATTTACAAAGTTAAGAAAAATACCTGTACCGAAAAGCACAGAGATGAAAACAAAAATTATTTTATGGAAACTTCTTCCGAATATCACCTCAACAGAGCAAACTATGCAAAAAGCGACCGGAACCGCTACAGTCCCGATCGCTTTCTAAAAGTTTTATTATGGTTTTAATCTATACGTGCTGACCAAATTTTTCAAACTTAACAGCCTCCACCACATTGATGATATAATCACCCATCTTTTCACACTCATTCACGAGGTCCATAAAGAACACACCGTCACCATAAGAGTAAATGTTTTGATTAACATTTTCTTCGTTCAGACGTTTGAGTTCGTTGCGTTTCTCATTGATCTCATTCTCGATATTTTCACTCTCATGGAAGAGTTTAACCGACACTTTATGGCTTTCCAGAATAACAACCATGTTATCAAAGGCATTTTGTGCCATATCAAATATTTCATTAAGTTCTTCAGTCTTCTCTTCGCTAAATTCAATCTTCGCTTCCTTTTTACGGTGCAGGCTGCGTCCCATATTGTAACAGGCATCCGCCACACTTTCAATCTCTGTAACAGCGCGCAGAATCGAACGCAAAGTTTCCTTACTCTCACTACTGAGACGACCCTCAGCTACCTTACTCAGGTAGTTACCAATTTCCACCTCCATCCGGTCACTGATCTCTTCATACTTAACCAGTCGGTTATATGTTTTAACAAACTGCTTGTCGCTAGGGTCGGTATTGATCAGTTCCTTCACAAAACCAAGCATTCGCTCTACTCTTTTCACATAGAGTATCATCTCTCTTTCAGCCTGTAAAATAGACAACTCAGCTGAAGCAGACATAGCCGTTCCGATATATTTGAGAGTGAACTCCTCATCCATCTCTTCACCTTTCTTCGGTTTAATCACCAGCAAACAAACCTTTTCATAGAAGTTCACAAACCAGATCATCATACTCACGTTAATGACATTAAACAAGGTGTGAAAGAGTGAAAGACCCATGGCAGTAGTGGCCTGGAACTTCATATATTTATCATACTTTCCGATTAACTCCGGCGCCAGCTCAGCCTTGGGCTGCGTGGTAATCGCCATATACTCTTCAGGAGTTAATTTATCCAGGAAGGAGGTCAAATCAGCCGGGTTCACGGATGTCATTCCCTCTACAATACGCTCCATCCAAACGACGAAATACTTAAACACAAACAGCATCCAAACAACCCCAAGCACATTAATTAGCATGTGCGAAAAAGCTGCCCGCTTGGCCGACACGTTGGCCGGAATAGCAGCCAGGTTGGCTGTAATGGTTGTTCCAATATTCTCTCCCATCACCATGGCTGCCGCTGAGGGGAAGTCGATCCAGCCTTTGGCGGTCATAATAAGAGTTAATGCCACCGTTGCACTCGAAGACTGCACAATAACAGTGAGCACTGAACCTACAAAAAGGAAGAACAGGACTGACCAGAAGCCGTTACCGGCAAAATTCTGAACAAAACTCAATACTTCCGGATTATTTTGAAGGTCAGGCATCGCATCTTTGAGCAGATCGAGCCCCATAAAGAGGAAGGCAAAACCGAAAACAAATTCACCAAGTGATTTATTCCGGCTCTTCGAAGAGAAGATGAGTGGAACCGCTAATCCCATCAGGGGGATGGAGAGCGCACCTACTGAAAACTTTCCGAAACCAAATAGGGCAATCATCCAGGCAGTCACCGTGGTACCGATATTCGCTCCCATAATTACTCCGATGGACTGAACCAGACTGAGTAAACCGGCGTTTACAAAACTTACCACCATTACTGTGGTTGCCGATGAGGATTGAATAAGTGCAGTTACAATTACTCCGGTGAGTACACCCATCGCCCGGTTACGGGTCATGGACGATAAAATGCCGCGTAATTTATTACCGGCAAGCTTTTGAAGCCCATCACTCATAATCTTCATTCCATAAAGGAACAAAGCCAGGGAGCCGATAAGCATCAAAAAATCAAAAAAACTGTAGTTCATTTTCTGAAGTTTATATCTGCAAAGATAATGATAAAGACTTATTTTGCAAGAAAGAATATAAGTAATTCAGAAAAAATATTCTTTTTATTTGCAGTTTACTGCAAATAAAAACAAAAAAAGCAGCTGAACACCAGCTGCTTAAATCTAATTTATCTGTAATCCTGATTAAAAAGGAACGTTGTAGTCCGGCTCAGTTGTAATTTCAGGAACAAGCTCTGTATAAGTAACCACTCCTTTTTCATCAATAGCTACAACTGCACGCGCACACAGGCCTTTCAGAGGTCCATCTTCCAGCAGCACACCGTAGTCTTTCGCAAATGTATTGTAACGGAAGTCTGAAGCGGTAATCACATCATTCAACCCTTCTGCTCCGCAAAAGCGTGAGGCTGCAAAAGGGAGGTCTTTGGAAACGCAAAGAACTTTAACACCTTTTTCTGAAGCAATTTTATTAAACTGACGCACAGATGCCGCACAAACGCCGGTATCAATGCTTGGAAAAATATTTAGAATCAATTTCTCACCGGCAAAATCAGCCAGCGTCACTTCGCTCAAATCAGATTTAACGAGTGTAAAATCAGGTGCTTTGTCACCTACTTGGGGTAATTCACCATTAGTGTTTACCGGTGAATCGTGAAAATTTACTTGTGCCATTCTTATTAAAATTTATCGATTTGTAAAATTAGTTATTCTCAGTAAATATAGAACAATGTTAAATCTATTTTGTTTATTTTTGTAGTTGTAAAATTGAAATCACATTATCAAACTTATTTATATCGTAAAAAACGAATACAAAATAATGTCTAAATTTATAATTTATCAAGTACTTCCCCGTCTTTTCGGCAATTACAACACTACAAGAAAACATAACGGAACAATCGAAGAGAACGGCTGCGGCAAATTCAGCGCCTTCACGCCCAAAGCATTGCGTGCCATCAAAGAGATGGGCACAACTCATATCTGGTACACCGGAATCATTGAGCATGCCACTAAAACAGATTATAGTGCCATGGGTATTCCTAAAGACCATCCCGGTGTAATTAAAGGGATTGCCGGCTCTCCATATGCCATTAAAGATTTCTATGATGTGGATCCTGACCTGGCCGATGTTGTACCTGACCGAATGAAAGAGTTTGAGGCACTGGTTGAGCGCACGCACAAAGCAGGAATGAAAGTAATAATCGACTTTGTTCCCAACCACACTGCGCGTCAGTATCACTCGGATGCCAAACCGAAAGGAGTTAAGGACTTTGGAGAGTCAGACAACCCCGAATGGGCATTTTCTCCTTTTAATAACTACTATTACAGACCACACGAGCCGCTGCAACCAGGTTTTGATGTACAGGGCTACGAAGAGTTTCCGGCTAAAGTAACCGGCAATGACCAGTTCTCGGCATTCCCTTCTAAATTTGATTGGTACGAAACAGTTAAATTAAACTACGGAATTAACTACCTGGAAGGATTTCAGAAGCAATTTGACCCAATACCGGACACCTGGCTCAAAATGCTGGATGTACTCACCTACTGGACCGGCAAGAATATCGACGGATTCCGTTGCGACATGGCCGAAATGGTTCCGGTTGAGTTTTGGGGCTGGGTCATTCCGCAAATCAAGGAGATCAATCCCAATATTATATTTATCGGAGAGGTTTACAACCCGAATGAGTACCGCAACTATGTCTATCATGGGAAATTTGACTACCTCTATGACAAGGTGGGTATGTACGATACACTGCGTGATGTGGTGAGCCGCAACTACTCCGCACAGGACATTACGCAGGCCTGGCAAAGTCTGAGTGGCATTGAGGACAATATGCTTCATTTCCTCGAAAACCATGATGAGCAACGAATCGCTTCCGGTTTTTTCAGCGGTAACGGCAAATACGCCAAACCGGCAGTAATCATTTCAGCCACACTAACCCGTGCTCCCTTTATGCTCTACATGGGTCAGGAACTGGGTGAACCGGGGATGGAAATGGAGGGATTCAGCGGTATGGACGGTAAAACTACCATTTTTGACTATTGGGGAGTAGAGTCCATTCAGGCCTGGGCCAATAACGGAAAGTTCGACGGTAAAAACCTGACTGATGAGCAGATTAGATTACGGAATTTCTACAAAACTGTGCTCAATCTCTCTTTGAAAGAGAAAGCAATTCATTCAGGAATGATGTTTGACCTGGTTTATGCGAATCACGACAACCCGCATTTCAACACCCACGAACAGTTTGCCTATTTCAGAAAAGAGAAAAATGATCTGCTGTTGATTGTGGTTAACTTCCATGATCGAATGTTGGAAACAGAAATCACTATTCCTTCGGAAGCATTCCAGTATTTGCAACTCAAGGAAGGTGAGCAATACAACGCTGTCAATTTACTGGATAAAGAAGAGGTAATCCCGGTACAAACGCTCAACCCCGAAACACCTTATAAAATCACCATTCCGGCATGGGATGGTAAAATTCTAAAACTAAAACGAATCGCACCTAAAAAATAATCTGTTAAACAAAAACTGCGGCCTAATCAGCCGCAATTTTCATTTAATCTCATTTTGGTGACAAGATATTTTCTAAGTTAGTTCACCCAGTAAAACTTCCATACAAACACAACACCGCTGGGTTCTTCCGTTGACTCTATGAAGATTTTTTCCGGTACACCATTCACTACCTGAGTATCTTCAAACAAATAAATTTTATTCCACCCTTTCTTAAACTTCAGATCCAGTTCATAATTGGTTTTCTGCAAATTTCTTACTCTTTCATAGCTACCGCTTATCTCCACATCCCGATCAGCATAAGCCCAAAGTGCTACTCGCTTCGGTGCTTGCAGGTTAAAATAGCCTACAAACGAATCACTACCGTTTATTGCAGCTAATTCAGTGAGTTTAATCATTTTTGCATTGGAATCACTAATAACTGCCTCTTCAACAAAAAAGGTGGCAACCGGGTTCAGGTACCTCGCCGCTACGGTTGGCGATAGCGGCATATTAAAACCACCATCAACAAAAGAGGTAAAACCAACCATCTGAAAACGGTCATTTTCATTAATAAATTTATAAACACGTGCTTTTACACCAACTATACCGACCGGATTAGGACTTACTGAATCAGCTATAATTCGATAATGTGAGTCACTGATGCCATTATCCGGAAAATCATCTAACTGATCACACGAATGAAATAAACTGCCCAGTATAGCAAAAACCAATAAAAAAGCCGGTTGAAATAATCTCTTTCTCATTCTTCTATAATTAAGGTGTGCCTCCACTTTACGGCTATCGGCACCTCCGTTTACTACTCTTAGGTATTAATAGAACAGCTGTTTATGTTTATTTGTTTAATACACTGCTCCTAATTTTAGAAGCAAAAAGCATTTTCATCTCCAATTAAAAGATTGCTCCACATCGAACAAAATTATTATGCTATAATCAAGTGATCTCTATCTCTTTAACCCTCAACCAAACACAGATTTGCAACACACTATAATATTAGCTAAAACACTATGAAATCTGCTTTATTTTTCGTATCTTTGCACCCGAATTTGAAACAAGAAATAAACACGTTAAATCATATATTTAAACAAACAATTTATTATGAGTAGAATTGAAAGAATTGTAGCTCGCGAAATTTTAGACTCGCGCGGTAATCCTACTATCGAAGTAGACGTAGTACTGGAATCAGGTTTCAAAGGTAGTGCAGCCGTACCTTCCGGCGCATCAACCGGCGAAAACGAGGCTCTTGAGCTTCGCGATGGCGACAAAAACAGATATTTAGGCAGAGGTGTTCTTAAAGCTGTTAAGAACGTAAATGAGGTTATCGCTCCTGAACTCGAAGGTATTAAAGCTACCGAGCAGCGTTTGATCGACCTCAAAATGATTGAAATGGACGGTACAAAAACTAAATCGAATCTGGGTGCTAACGCTATGCTCGGTGTTTCGATGGCTGTTGCCAAAGCTGCCGCCAACTACCTCGATCTGCCGCTTTACCGCTACATCGGTGGAACCAACGCTTACACTCTCCCCGTTCCGATGATGAACATTATCAACGGTGGTTCACACTCTGACGCCCCTATCGCTTTTCAGGAGTTTATGATTCGTCCGATTGGTGCTGAATCTTTCCGTGAAGGTCTGCGCATGGGTACTGAAGTTTTCCACGCTCTGAAAGATGTACTTCACAGCAAAAACATGAGTACTGCAGTTGGTGACGAAGGTGGTTTTGCT
>CAYPPC010000002.1:12852-26269 GCA_964412435.1 uncultured Paludibacter sp. | reverse complement strand
GAACAGAAGAAGCGCTCGAATCAATTCTTACTGCAGTTGAAAATGCAGGTTACAAGCCAGGAAAAGATATCACTATCGCTCTTGACTGTGCTGCTTCTGAGTTCTATGTAGACGGTGTATACGACTACACTAAATTTGAAGGCGCTGATGCGAAAAAGAGAACTCCTGCCGAGCAGGCTGACTACCTTGCTGAGCTGGTTGAGAAATATCCGATCGATTCAATCGAAGACGGTATGCACGAAGCTGACTGGGATGGCTGGAAAGTTCTGACCGACAAAATTGGTGACAAATGTCAGCTTGTTGGTGACGACTTATTTGTAACTAACGTTGACTTCCTGAAAAAAGGTATTGAAATGGGTTGCTCAAACTCAATTCTGATTAAAGTAAACCAAATTGGTACGCTGACAGAAACTCTGGATGCTATTGAGATGGCTCACCGTGCAGGCTTCACTTCTGTTACTTCACACCGTTCAGGTGAAACAGAAGATGCTACCATTGCTGACATCGCTGTTGCAACCAACTCCGGTCAAATCAAAACCGGTTCTGCTAGCCGTTCTGACCGTATGGCTAAATACAACCAGCTGCTCCGCATCGAAGAGGAACTGGGAGATCTCGCAGTTTACGGCTGGAAAAGTGTTCAGAAAAAAGCATAATCGTTATCGATTAACTGAATATATAATATAGGATAAGCCGCTTCTTTTAATGAGAAGCGGCTTATTTTCGTATAAACTTATAGCTTACAGCATAGTTTCTATCAATTCTGCCTGTTTGGTATGGTTATTGTTTATTTAGTGTCTGATTAAAAAATAATATTTATATAACTGGTATAAAAATGAAAAAGATTAATTTTAAAATTGTTTTGACCCTGGCTATTGTAGCCATGGCTACTATTGCATGTAATGGTAAAAAATCTGAAAAAGAAGAACAGGTTGACATGCACAACTCTGAAATATCACTCGACTGGGCCGGAAGTTACTCAGGAGTTGTTCCCTGCGCTGACTGTGAAGGTATCAGCACTGAACTCACTCTGACACAAGACGGAACTTACACACTGACTTCAGAGTACCTGGGTAAAGAATCTCTTGTTACTACAAAAGAAGGTACATTCAGCTGGGATGAGACCGGAAGTATTGTAAAACTGGACGGTATCGAAGAAGGCACCGGTTCAGCACTTTTCAAAGTTGAAGAGAACCGCGTACGCTGGCTTGACCTTGAAGGTAACGTTATTGAAGGCGAACTCGCCGATCATTATGTTTTGAAAAAAGACGGTAACCTGATGGTGGAAAACTTAAGATGGGAGCTGGTTGAGATCTACGGTAAAGAAATAAATGGTTCTGCTGACACCCACTACCTGATTTTCCACTCTGCAACAGGCATGGTTGAAGCTATGGCTAACTGCAACGTAATTCAGGCCGGATACAAAATTAAAGACGAACTGAGAGTGCAGTTTACCGAAGGACCGATGACTTTGAAAGCATGTCCGGAAGATGAAACTGTTGAAAAAGAGCTGCTGCAGGTATTGGCTGAAGCTGACAATCTGAGCACCGACGGTGAAAACCTCTCACTCAACAAAGCACGCATGGCTCCTCTGGCTATTTTTAAGCTTGTGAAGTAAACAAAATAGAAAGAAATAATATGAAGAAAATAATGATTTTTGCAGCTCTGTTTATGGTTGCAAGTATAGCTCCCTCTGCCCTGGCGCAAAAGAGCAAAAGTGATATTTCTATGTTTCCGGCACCTGAAGCCGGTTTCAAACAGGTAGTTATTGATCTCCCTGCCAAAAAGAATGAAGATCTGCTAAAACTGGAGATATTTGTTGGCAAAGAGATGATGGTTGACTGCAATCGGCATTTTTTGAGCGGCACATTCAACAAAGAGAGTGTTCAGGGATGGGGTTACGACTACATAGTGGTTGAGTCTGACGGAAACGTTGCCTCCACACGGATGGCATGTCCTGACAACACCCTGAAAAATGAGTTTGTACAGATGCAAACTTTGCTGCTCACTTACAATAGCAAACTGCCGGTGGTGATTTATGTTCCGGAGAGCCTGGACGTAAAGTACCGCATTTGGAAAGCCGGCAAAAAGCAACTGAAAGCAAAAGTGACACAAATGGGTGTTGCAGCTGAAGTTTATCCGGTTGAAAATAAAACCTGGCAGCTGGTAGAGCTGAATGGCCAACCCGTTAACGGGAAAGCTGACACGCACTTCCTGAAGTTTGATGCAAAAGAAAAGCGTGCGCAAGCCAAAGCCGGTTGCAATGTGATCAACCTGCCCTATGAAATGAAAAATGAGTTTCAAATTCGTTTTGGTGAGGGAATGAGCACGATGATGGCCTGTCCGGATAACCTGGAGGATCAACTGAAGGAAGTTCTTAGAACTGCAGACAATCTCTCTTTTGACGGTAAAGAGACTATGACCCTGAACAAAGGACGAATGATGCCACTGGCTGTATTCAAACTGGTGAAATAAACAAGCGGTCGAATCAACGACAGCGATATATTTAGAAAGAGGCTGTATCACAATGAAGTTCAACTTCCGTGATACAGCCTCTTCTGTTACTTGAGTATTAGTAGTTGACTATTTTCCAACTAACACTTTTACAACTCCTAATTCTGATTTTACAATATAGAGTCCTGGAGCAAGATTTCTATTCACTACCTTCTGACCACCTATCGAATAGAGATCAAATTGCACATCATCTGTCAAGAATACTTGCCCATTTCTGACATAAGCATTAACCTCCTCACCGGAAATCACATCTTTAGTCGAAGTAATAGCTTTTTGAGAAAATTGCCATAAAGCTCCGTTAGTCAAGATTGATGAAGTGTTGATACTGCCGGATGTAGCCATATTTATCATAATCGAACCATTAGTCATAGTTGCTGCGATGCGATGACCCACAACACCGTTGAGGGATACCAGGTAGATATAAAGATCACCGGGAGTGGTTGACAGACGTGCATTTGACCCGGAACGTATCAGATATTTACCGTAGTTATTGATCAGGTTGCAAGCACCGGTTTCTGCATTATAGTTTACCACCTTCCACTCATCCATTTCACCTTGTGAGGTGGGAGATGTGCCGGTTTCATTGTAAGCTATTGATTTGCCAATAGCACCTGCCTCTGATCTCAGAGTCATCACAGAGTAGATAAAATCTTCTGTTGACCCGGAAGGTCTGAGCACATCAGCTGTAATAAATTGCCAAACCGAAGCAGCATCCGGCGCAGAGTAGTTCATCAGTGAAAAATTATTGCCCAGGTGCACAACTTTCTCGAGTTCTTCTCCATTATAGCTTGCAAAACGATATCCGCTTACACCTGCATTAGTCACTCTCTCAAGCTCCCAGCCGTAAGGCGAGGTAGTGGCTTTCAGGTCAGCTCCCAGGTAATGTCCGTCCCGGTTTACCAGACCTACTCCATCACCAACCTCCACCAGTTTCCACTGCTGGGTCTTAAATACCGGCACAACATCAGCTCCGATTGTTTTACCCTCTCCCATCGATGCAAGTGATGCAAACGATCGGTTTTGGTTACTGTTACTGGTCTCAGTACTCATATTTTTCACATAGTACCAATGTTCTGCGGCTCCCACACTAATTTTTGGTTCTTGAACCGACACATCAATATCCGGCACAACCTCAATCTTGGTTCCATCATATTGAACAGCGTAAACCTTGGTTGATTTAGCTCCGTCAGTTGTAAGCTTATTACCTTGCGTTACTACAATGATCTCATCACCGCTCCACGCCTCGTAGGCAACCACATTTTCCCAGCCATGCATGGTATATTCATTACCGGCACGAATTGATTTACCCACTACAATTTCAGCCTTATCGCGGTATACTTCCCAGTTTGTATCAGTGATATACTGAATCTTGTAAGGCAGTGGCGGGCGGTTCAGAGTGTTGATATGATTGCGGACCTGAGTAATCATTGGTTGCGTAATTCTCAGATTTCTTGTTGCGTAATCCTCAATGGTTATATCCACGGGAGTAAAAAAGCCCCAGGTTTCAAAATACTCGGTCATATCATACTGTGTAGAGTCTGACACCAGCTTCACAAAGTTCATAACATACTGACCGTCGTTGGAGCCGGTGGGACGTGTACGTGCACCTTCATATATTTTCGAGTAGTAATCTTTCTCGCCCAGAACATTGGCGAAAAGCAGTTGCAACTGCCAAAATGTAGCCAATTGTGACCAAATTTCAGCTTCGCCATGTGCTTTTTTGCCCACAATGATCTCATCAAAAGCTTGTTGGTAGCGGTTCTCTGCAATCAGACGCGACGTATTTCCCCAGGTGGTCTGCACAAGCAAAGAGTGGATATTGTTTGTAACTTCAGTGGTCCCAATCCAGTTAAGGAGAGGGAAGTGCTGGTTAGAGTGGCCGATTTCGTGTGCCGGTCCCCAGGGGTATTTCCTAAAATTGCTAACGTTGGTCAACTCATCCATTGTGCCGATATTGTACCCGGTATGGTAGGAGGTTGAATACATATAGCTGTGATACATCACCACAAAGTGAGAGCGGTTTTTAGGATCACGGTTCGGATATTTGTAATATCCCATATGCTCACGCTCCATATGTGTCATTTCGTTATAAGCAGCAACAAGCTCAGGACCGGTAGTCATGGCGTTTTGTTTGAACTTAGCAGTAGGGAAAGAGAGGTGAGCATATTTGCCCAGGGCATCGAAATACTCATGCTGAGAGGCATTTAGGATTCTCGTCCAATCAGACTCGCTGTGCTTTTCCGAGTCATAGTAGCCGTTCACTTTACCATAAGCGAAGTGAATTTTTACCGGAGGTATAGATGCGTACAACTCTGTATTATGATTAAACACATACAAAAGTCCCGGCTGGTTGGCTACTACACGGTTTACACCTTCAGCCAATCCATAATAGGTGTTTTGCCAGTAACCATTTCCATCAGTAGCATCGTAGTTTTTTAATGTCAGAGATATCGGAACCTCATCTACTTTCTCCACAAAAACGATAACAGTGTCACCTTCCTGCATATAAATACCTGTGGGATTATCGCAAAGGCTATAAGTACCCACACGGTTATTTCTGGAAAAATCATCCGGATGAGGCCAGAACTTATAATCCTGTATGCGGAATTCTGTGGCGTATTTCTGATCATAAATATCCAGTGCCAGCTGACGGTAGAATGGATTTGTTATCGCTTCAAGTTCGCTGCGCGTTACACTACTTTTTAATGTTGTACAGGATTTATCTTCAAAAAATAAAGCATAGTCAAATGCTCCCGGCTTATTTTTGAAAAACTCCATTTCAGCTACGGCAGCAAAACCATTGCCGGGACCGGCACCTGACTTTACAATAAACCTCACCGATTCAACGTCAGTTTGTGTGGTTTCAAAAGGAATTTTCCAGGCACCGCCGGCACCATTCAGATTTTTGGTCATCACTTTTGTGAAGATGGTTTCACCGGTCTTTCTCAACAGAACATCAAACTCTTTAAAGTTACCGTTCACACTACCGTCTGTGCGGGTAGTATAAACGAAATAATCCAGATCGCTCGCCTCATTCAGGTTGTAAGTGAGTGTAACCGGGAATGTTGTTCCACCCCAGGGAGAGTGATACCAGGTAGAAGTGTTGCCGTCAAAACTTTTTTCAATAGATTCTCCGAACTGAGCTGCAGAGGCAGCACCATTTTTGATCGTAATTTTCTCACCATCTTCAATAGCATATTTCGTAAATGGAACTGTTTCGGCTTTCAAAGCCATTGGTGAAAGAAAAAACAATACGCCTGACAAAAGCAAAAAGCGCATTTTTAAGAGAGTAGATTTTTTCATTGTCTATTATTTTTGATTAGCAAGTTTAATTTTTTCTCTGACACAGCTACAACAAGGTTGAAATCTGTCGTCATATTAAACAATATTAGATAGAGCTACAAAGTTACAAAATATTATTACTAATTCGGAGATTTGCTCCATCTTTTTGCATATAATAATCTGTTTAACAACTTTTTAAGAGCAAATAAAGCATCAGAATCTTTAAGCTACACCATCAATTCCTCTACAGGGTCTGAGTAATAAAACAGTATCTTAAACTCAAAGTAATAAACTTTTTCTATCTACGTTTGGTTTATACAGCGAGTCACAGCCCCGGAGTGCTGTGCTTATTGATTAAAAAAAGGAAATAGATATGGATATATCCAATGCAATGAAACGTCGCTATGCGACCAAACGAATGACCGGAGAGAAACTGAGTGATGAGCAAATCAACACCATCCTTGAGGTGATACGCCTGGCACCTACTGCCTATGGTTTGCAGGCATTCAACGTAATTGTTTCTGACAAACAGGAGTTTTTAGACGCTGTTTATGAAGCAGCCTGCCCTCAGGTGGTGGTTAAGCAGTGTTCGCACCTGCTGATTTTGAAAAATCCGCACCGGCTCAACGAAAATGATACAGAGGCTTACCTGGAGAAATTACGTGATATCAGACATGAAGATGATGAATATATAGCTCATAACCGTTTGAAACTGCAGACTATCATAAACAATCCGACTCATAACCGGCGCAACTGGCTGGAAAAGCAGGTCTATATTTTATTGGGCTATGTCACTTTTGCTGCTGCAATGATGGGGGTGGATGCAACCCCGATAGAGGGCTTCAAACCGGCTGAACTTGACAAACTACTACAGCTTGACACCGAAAAAGAGGGTACAACTCTGATGATTGCCCTCGGCTACCGGGATGAGAAAGAGGACACAATTGCCAAAAAGCCGAAAATACGCAAAGATTCAGATGAAATCATCGAATGGAGATAAAAAAAGGGAGCTCAATGAGCTCCTTTTTTATTTACGCTTAACGCACAATAATCAGCTGGCGAACAATCCGCTCTTCGCCCAGCACCCGTACCAGGTAAGAACCAGGTGATAAACCTAATTTTTGTGGCTCCAGGCTGTATGTGTCACTCGTAATTTGCTCTTGCAGCAGCATAATTCCATTCAAAGAGAAAATCTGCACATAGGCACCATCAGCCCTGTCAATATTTAACACCTCAGTAACAATGGTAGGATAGATAGCCACACGCTCCTCAAAGTCAAGCATACCGGAGTTGACATTTTTCCCTAAAGCCAGCCCCAC
Organism: uncultured Paludibacter sp.; assembly: GCA_964412435.1. Lineage (GTDB taxonomy): Bacteria > Bacteroidota > Bacteroidia > Bacteroidales > Paludibacteraceae > UPXZ01. The sequence continues at coordinate 19,157 of CAYPPC010000002.1, read as the reverse complement.
CACCACCGGGTCGTGATCAGAACAGCGATACATGTCCGGACTGTAATAACTGCCTCCATACTCAAAGCTGCTCAACTCATCTGCATTGATATGAAAAACGGTAGCTCCGGTTACCTGTTTCGCCAGACTTTTACTGGCCAGTGCATGGTCAAGTGTGCCCGCTTCAGTCCGGTAAACATAACTGTAGGCACTGTCGCCGTGGAACTGATGAAGCAGATCGATATATCCGGCACTCACAAGGGTCTGAATCGGGTCTTCTTTAGCATATGCATTCAAATCTCCCATAATAAGAATATCATCATCACCATAATACGAAACAGCTGAGTTAAGAGCCTCAATAACGGCATTAATCTCTGCAACTCTGGTAGCATTATAACAGCTCTGTCCGTCATCTTTGTCACCATCTCCACCGGTAGCATTCCCACAGCCACTTTTTGATTTTAAGTGATTCACACTTAAAATAAAGCGCTCATTGTTGGATTTGAGCGTGAAGGCCTGAATCTTCTTTCGGTTGATGGGCGTGGGTCTGTTGATTTCACGCAATGACTTATACGGGGCCACTTTATCGGTCCGGTAAATATAACCCACCTTGGTAAATGTTCCGTTAGCTGACCCGCCATCATTGATATAGTCATAAGCTACACCTTTTCTTTCGCTCAGCGCATTACTCAGCTTTCTCAAAGCATTCTGCCCCTGCTCCACTTCCGACAAAGCATAAATATCTGCATCTATGGCAACCAAAGCCTCCATAATTTTAGTGTGCTGCCGGCTGAGTTCCAGCGAGCTTTGAGGTCCCATTCCTGAATTATTGGGTGCAGTCAGATAAAACTCCAGATTGAAACCGCATACTTTCAAATTATAATCTCCAAGATCATCATGAGTCTCCTGACGGGGATTTCCGTAAAACTCAACTTTCTCAACAGGGTATAGCGTGTATTGGGAGTTGATATAATCAACAACAGCTTTCAGGTTATCTACCTTTTCGCCGGTACGGCGGGTGCCGTGTTCATCTGCAAAAACAATGGGTTTGTTGAATGTAGAAGTATAAGCATCATCCAGATAAATGGGAAGTGCTGCACTTTCATACAGAAGTGATTTATACTCAGCAGTTCCGGGAAAAGCTACATTAGTTGGTGACGGACGTCTTTTAATTCCCAGCTCCAGCTCACCGTATCTCTCCAGATAGTAGTTATTATTCACCCAAAGTGTTTGGTCAAACTCAATCAGCATCCCCTCATAAATCTCCCAGTTCCAGTTACCATCTGCTTCATATGTAATTTTTTTAGGTGCTATTTGATTATTCTTACTTAAAACCTGCACATCACTTATCGATGAAAGCTGCGTGCGCCCGTTAAGTTCTGACACATCTGCAGTAATTTTGATTTCATCGCCAACACTTACTGAGCTGTTGTTAGGAGCATAAACAAAAATACCATCAGAAGTTTTCGGATTACCGTCGCCCGTTTTATCTTGCATAAAAAAACCATTGATGGTGCCGTTACCAACATATTTAGCCGTAACAATACCTCTTGTTGTTACCCTTCTGCCCTCATAGGGGGAGCTGTTACCGGCCCCTTGTATTTCCGGCACAGTGAGTGAGATTTGTGATTGCACCAGAAGAGGAAGCCATATCAGGATGAGTAAATATATTCTTTTCATATAATTTTCGTTGAATTTCAGAAAACAAAGATAAAAATAAAAAGTGGATGACAATATCTTTTTCAAGGGTTTCATATTTTTTGTAACTTTGCAAAAAATTTCCACGGGTATTTTGTAATGAAACTTCAACTACCCCGAAATGAGCATAACTCTGCGATGTTTGCAGCCGGGCTCATTTTAAGTTTCACAAAATATAATTACCAGACATCAATGATTGACAACACCATTTTCAATAATAAGAAAGTAGCATACCACACTCTGGGCTGCAAACTCAACTTTGCCGAAACATCAGCCATCGGCAAACAACTTGCTGACGAGGGCTTTGCCCGGGTTCGTCCGGGTGAGGAGGCCGATATATGTATCGTAAATACCTGTTCGGTAACCGACATTGCCGATAACAAAAGTCGCCAGGCCATCAAAAGCCTGCAAAGAAAACACCCCAATGCTAAAATGATAGTTACGGGTTGCTATGCTCAGTTGAAACCGGAAGAGATTCTGAAGATTGAAGGCGTAGATCTGGTTTTGGGTGCCAACGAAAAGTTTGACGTGCTTAAGTATTTGCAAAACTGGGATGCAGCCGGAGAACCCAGAATAGAACGTGGTAACATCCTTAAAACCAAAGCGTTTCGACCCTCCATTTCACATGATGACCGCACCCGTTATTTCCTAAAAATACAGGATGGATGCGATTACTACTGTACATTTTGTACTATTCCGCTGGCCCGGGGACACAGCCGCAGTGGCACCGTGGAGGAGACCGTAAAAATGGCAGAAGAGATCATTGCCAATGGTGCCAAAGAGATTGTTCTGACAGGAGTCAATACCGGTGAATTTGGTAAGCGTAACGGAGAGTCGTTTCTGGAGTTGGTGCAGGCTTTAGATGCTATTGAGGCCGACGTTCGTTTCCGTATTTCTTCGGTTGAGCCTAATCTGATGCACGACGACATCATTCGCTTTGTAGCTGAGAGTAAACGCTTTATGCCGCACTTCCACATTCCACTGCAAAGCGGTAGCGATGAAGTGCTTCGGATTATGAGACGACGCTATGACACCGATCTTTTCAAAGAGCGTGTAAAAACTATTCGTGAGCTGCTGCCCGATGCCTTTATTGGTGTGGATACCATAGTCGGAGTACGCGGAGAAACCGATACCCTTTTCGATGAGAGTGTGGACTTCCTGCAGAATCTGGATTTTTCACAACTACACGTATTTACATATTCTGAACGTTCTGGTACAAAAATGCTCGACATCGAACACAATGTTGATATTAAAGAACGTAAGCGACGCAGCGATGTGCTTCATCGTGTTTCTGATGAGAAAACCAAGTTGTTTTACGAAAAACAGATTGGTAAACCGGCCCGGGTTCTTTGGGAAGCAAAGCGCGACGGTGAGGTGATGCATGGTTTCACCGAAAACTATGTGCGTATGGAGCGCCCTTATGATAAATCAAAGGTAAACAGCTACGAAGACATTATGATCGGCGAGTGGAATGATACGCAAACAGCTATGCTTGCTGTAACAAACACAAGCGTCTGAGACTAAAACATTTCGCTATTCTTAAAAAATCAAATAAGTTTCAATAAACTTTTTCACTATGAAGAAAATCATTCCCTGCCTCGATGTAAAAGATGGTAAAACAGTCAAAGGGGTTAATTTTGTAGATATAAAAAATGTGGGAGATCCCATTGAGATGGCGCAGGTTTATGATCGCTCCGGCGCAGACGAACTGGTGCTTCTGGATATTACCGCAACCAATGAAAAAAGAAAAACATTCAGCAGTCTGGTTGCAGAAATTACAAAAACTATTCAGATACCTCTTACCGTGGGAGGTGGTATAGCTACTGTAAAAGATGCTGCTGAGCTTTTTGAAGCAGGTGCAGCAAAAGTATCTATCAATTCTGCAGCTGTTAAATACCCGCAGCTGATCAACGATATTGCCGGGAAATTTGGCAAGCAGAAACTGGTTGTCGCCATTGACACTAAACTGGCGGAGGATGGTGAATGGTATGTTTATACCCATGGCGGTAAAAAACAAACTGAGCTCAAAACTATAGCATGGGCCGACGAGGTGGTGCGTCGTGGTGCAGGCTCAATCCTGCTTACTTCGATGAGCAACGACGGCACCAAAGCAGGATTTGCAGTTGAAATAACCCGGTCGGTTGCAGAAGCTGTTGATGTACCGGTTATCGCCAGTGGCGGAGCCGGCAAAATGGAAGATTTTGTTGAGATTTTGAAAGACAGTAAGGTAGCAGCCGCTCTTGCCGCCGGAATTTTTCATTACGGTGAGGTGAACATCGGCGAGCTGAAACAACTTCTCATTCGGGAGGGGGTGCAAGTGAGTGTCTAAACATTATACATATATACAAAAAGAGGCTGCCTGCTAACAGACAGCCTCTTTTTGTATATAATGGTACCGGGAAAAATCAGAGAGACCGGTATAATTCCCCTAAAAAAGCATCTACCCGCAGGTGAGGAGACTCCATGTTATTAGTATCAAAAACCCAATCGCCGCGACTCACTTTATCTGTTTCCGGAAGTTGATTTTTAATTCTGTCACGCACCTTTTCTTCAGTCACGCAGTCGCGCCGCATCACACGTTCAATACGAACTTTCTCTGGAGCCGTTACCACCAGCACTTTATCTACCAGCGATTCAAAGCCTCCCTCAAAAAGAACAGCATTCTCCATAAAGAGAAACTTACGGTTTGAGTTACGCTCTTTCCACGACGCAAAATCTTTTTTCACTGCGGGGTGCACCATAGCGGTCAACTGCCGGAGCCTTTCAGGATTGGGAAAAACAATCTTTGCAAGCTCAGCCCTGTCCAGCCCAAACTCATTATAGATCTGATCGCCAAACTCTTTCTTGATTGCAGCTATCAGCTCCTCATCGTGATTTTGCAGAATACGGGCTTCCAGGTCTGCATCATAAACCATTTCACCACGACGCATCAGGTAGCGTGAAAACATCGATTTCCCGCCACCAATACCTCCGGTGATTCCTATAACAACAGTTTTATTCATTTTTGGCTTGCTGATTTGATGCTTCAAATATACTCTTTTTTCCTTAATTAAACAACAACCACACGGTTTTTAAGCAAATAAACTTATATTTTGCAGTTAAAAGCCAAAACTAAAGCCAATCCTTAGCGTCAAATTATCTCCGTGTAAAAAAGGTGGCGTGAAATAATCAAGCACCTCTTCAGCTGACATTCTAACTTCACCGGTGATTGGATCAGAAGCTGCTTCAAAGCCTTGAATATTGCTTTTCTCCAGAGAAACAATGGCATATGCATTATTCATTACCTCATAAAGAGCAGTGAAACCAAATGTGCGATTTTTCCAGATTACATCACCCAGCACTGGTTGACTGATGATTTCCCGGATGCTCCCGGCTGCCCCCCTGCGTCCATAATTGTACTCATTACCCCGTTGTGCATCTGTGAAGTAAGCTTTCAGATCTAAACCCCGTATTGGCTTATATTCAATGGAGGCGTGCAATTCCTGCGCATTGTCACCCAGATAATGTCCCATATTGTAACTATTGGAGGCATAGGTAAGTGCTTCGATGGAGTGTTTGTAGTTAATTATATTGGTGCGGGTAAACTCCACATTAGCTGATAGATTTTTCAATGGGAAGTTAGACAACCTGGCTCCGGCCTTTAATGAAATGGGGTTATTCTCCGGATTAGATGGCTTGAAACGTGCAAATTTTATCTCATCAACAAAAACAGAAGTGTAAAGATGAAGATGTTTCACATTCCTGGAGCTGATATTCATAAACAGCTGTGAGTTTTGATTTTCCGTTCCTATTCCCTTGGTCAAAGTATGATCAATTGATTTGTAGAAAGCTACAGGCAGCAAATAGCCGGGCTGTACATTATCCTCAGCATAAATCACTGAGTTACCTACCGAAATATTTAGTTTGGGAACAGGCGTAAAGCTTATCATATTTGCAGCGATGTACTTATTATGATTTCTGTACCACTTTTGCACATCATTCTCCACATAATATCTTGCACTGTCCACCACATTCGATACCAGCCAGCCATGAATATAGTTCAATTCAAACCAGCTCACCGGCTTCACTCGAAGCTTAATCATCGGAAAAGAGGGTGCTCTGCCCGAAAGGATATTGGATCCATTGTAATTGTCGCCCCACTCTATATTATCTTTTACCAGGCCCACAGAACCCCAATTCCACCCTAAAGCTAGTCCACCACGCGAATCACTGAAGTCGTGTGGCTCTTTATATTCATAACCGGGATGTTGAGTCAAATAGGTGGGGTTCGACAATCTCGGTAATAAACCGGCAGAAGCATCGAACGAGTTATCGCGTAAACTTCCGTAAACGGAAACATGCTTCCCGATCATTCCCTGGAAATCAGCTCCAAACCAGCGATGATTGATCTGTCCTTTTTGATTCACATAAATATGCATTCCCAGAATGGGTTGAATGCGTGCTCTGAAGTTCTCGTCACGATAATGAAACACAGGCGGCACCAGGTCCAGCTGTGCCTTTTCACCGGAAGTAAGAGGCATATAAAACTCTGGCAGGCGATCCATCTCAATGGCATACTCTTCGATGAAACGTCTCAGTTCGCTCTGCTGGCGCTTACTCATGGCATCCATCAGTTCTGAGGCTTCAAG
>CAYPPC010000002.1:0-12842 GCA_964412435.1 uncultured Paludibacter sp. | reverse complement strand
TATAAAACTTCGAGACCAGGGCTTCACCACGGAGTTCAGCTCAATAAGACCATCATTAGCCAGTTCATCCACAAAGTCATAGATTCTTGTATGTGAAATATGCTGAGGAATATCCTGGGCTGAAACAAAACTGATTGTGAGCAGATATACAAGCAATAAATATATTTTCTTCATAGGTTTATATTTTTTTATCGACAAAACAGCATCCTGGAATTATTACAATTCGTCGATGTTCCGTATTCTCAAGTGTAACAGATTTAAGCCTGACTCTGTTCAAAAAAGGCTTTATCGGAAAAGTTTTAATTGAAACTATGCACTTCTGGCTTTCCTAAACAGTATATTTCTCAAAATCAAAAAGAAATATCGGGTATCGGTCCGGTATGTTCCTTTGTCTTCACAGTCCTGCAAATACCTTAACTCCGACTCTTCAATCTCTTCCAAAGTTTTGGGCATGTCTGCATAAAAAGGCGGTAATAAGCCGGGTTTGTGGCGAATACGTTTCTCTTGCAGCTTTTTGGTGTAAAGATTAAAATACTGCATACTGAGCGGACGCACCCCCACCATTTTCATATCTCGCTTCAAGAGGTTGTAAAGCATTGGTAACTCATCAATCCAGTATTTCCGCATAATACGCCCGGTGGTTGTCACCCGAATGTCGCGTCGAAATTTTCCTCCCTCAGCAAGGCTGCTTTGCTCATAAACATACTGTTGCAGGAACTCTGCATAAGGGTGCATAGTTCTGAACTTATAAACATTGAAAAGTTTACCGTTTTTACCAAAGCGCTTTAACTTAATAAGCGGTCCGTAGCGGCGGGGTGTTACACCTTCGGGCGTCGAAACTTTCCGCGCCATTGCATAGTGCATATCATTGATCTTTGCTACCCGGTCAATTTTGAAACCACAATAATTTAACCGCCCCAGCACTTCAGTTTTTGAAAGAGTTCTTCTGCGACCTTCGGTAAAATCCAGATAAAGCCTGTCGGTCAGAAACAGCTTGGGCAGCAAACGATGCACCACAAAGTGAATAAAGTAAAAAACATCCGCAACACCACGCGGGTATTTCTTGAATATATTTTGCTTGGTTGTCGCTTTGGATTTATAGCAACAAACCAGCAGACCGTTCTCCTCCAGGCTGTCGTTCATATAAACAAACATTTTGTTGATTCCTCTGATGCTGTTGAGCGAACGAAGTTGTACTGTAGTAGAGTATTCGTTTGTTGCATCGTTCAGACCGTCAGGAGTGGTCATTACAAAAGTTGATGTAGAGTAAAGATCTATATTTTTCTCTAAAAAAGCAAGCACCTTTTCACCGGAATACTCAGCAGTCCGGGATTTTCTTTTAGCTGCAGCTTTAGGATTTATCGGAACACTCTCTATTTTTGTTTTCTGTGCTCTCTTTTCACTTTCTCCCAGGATGGGTGTTTCATACTGCGTTGCATACTTAAAAGCATTAAAAAAGAAAATAAAAAGGTAGATTCCCAGAAAAACACCTATCAATATTGTTGCCAGCACATATTCGGAGTAACCACTTTCGGGCTTGAAATAGATATATCCGCCCAAAACTACAAAGCTGATGATACTCGTCAGAGCCAGAGATGAAATTGACTTGAAAAAACCCTGTTTCATCAAAGGCCTGTAGCGATTCAAAAGTAAAGAAACTATAAGCCAGAAAACTGTAAACACCGCAAGCGGGATAGCATATTTTCTAAATGGATCATTACTTGTGAGTGGCAAGAACAAAAATACAAACAAGACATTACCGGCAATTACCAGTAAATCTACAAGAGCCAGCCAAAGCTTGGGTTTATAAATTTTAATCACGTCGTTCTACTTATCGAATAGAAATTAATTCAGCTTACTCCAAAATATCCTGTGCTTCAAAAGGTGCATAAGGTCCGTCCTTCACTTCAAAGACAGTTGTGCCACTCTCGAGTGGAACTACTGTGTGCCACTGCCCGGCCGGCACATGAAGTCCAAAAACATCTGTCAAAGGATCAAGCACCACCTCAGCTGTAACCTCTTTTTGCTCATTATAATAAATAACCTGAAGTTTTCCGCGTACCAAAATATAGGTCTCATCCGTATGCCGGTGCCGATGAATGGGAATAACAGTTCCGGGTTCAAGCACATTGAACAGCCGCTGAGCTTTTGCTTCCAGGGTATTGTGCAGATTATAGTTCATCCGGAGTCGCGGACTCTCCTTAGCTTGCTCCGTAATTTCATCTAAAAGTTCTTTATTTAATAACAGCTTCATATCTGCAGTTTTATTGATTCAGATACCAGTCATACATTCTTCTGACCCCTTCGTCAATCTCAATCCTGTGCTTCCATCCCAAAGAGTTTAGCTTGGACACATCAGTCAGTTTTTTGAAGGTACCATCCGGTTTCGATGTATCAAATTTGATCTCGCCGCTATAATCAATGGTCTTTTTAATAATCTCTGAAAGATCGCGAATAGAGATATCCTTACCGGTTCCGATATTGATGTGGCAATTACGAATCTCTGAACTGTCTGAAATCAGATCTTCAAAGTTGACCCTCTCCATGATAAATACTGAAGCGTCAGCCATCTCCTCACTCCACAAAAACTCCCGCATAGGTGCTCCTGTTCCCCAAAGAGTCAGACTGTTTTCGGTGATTCCATATTTGCGCAGCAAACCAATTATTTCCTCTTCGCTCTTTGTACCATCGATACCCTCAACCGGTCTTTGGTCTAAATCCCGGCGAATAGCTTCCCAGTTATTCTCTGAAAGCTGCCGGGCCAGATGCATTTTCCGGATAATAGCCGGCAAAACGTGACTTTTTTCCAGGTCAAAGTTATCATTCGGACCATAAAGATTGGTGGGCATCACAGCAATAAAATTAGTACCATACTGCAGGTTGTAGCTTTCACACATTTTCAATCCTGCTATCTTGGCAATAGCGTATGGCTCATTGGTGTATTCGAGCGGTCCTGTGAGCAGTGAATCCTCCGGCATAGGCTGAGGGGCTTCTTTCGGGTAAATACAGGTACTCCCGAGAAAGAGTAGTTTTTTTACTCCCTGCCCGTAACTTTCACTGATAACATTGTTTTGGATCTGCATATTTTCATAAATGAAATCTGCACGGTAGGTATTATTGGCCATGATACCACCAACTTTGGCTGCCGCCAGAAACACATACTCAGGTTTTTCTTCTTCAAAAAAAGCCTTCACCTGAGCAGCATCCATCAGATCGAGTTCACTGCGTCTTTTACCGATCAGGTTTTTATATCCTTTTTGTTCCAGGTTTCTCCAAATGGCCGATCCGACCAGTCCCATATGCCCGGCAACATAGATTTTACTCTCTTTATTCATCATCTAATTCACTTTCCATCTTCAACTTTCTGACAAGCTTCATATCACTTTTCACCATCAGCTTCACCAACTCTTCAAATGATGTACTTGTCGGGTTCCACCCCAAAAGAGTTTTTGCTTTGGTCGGATCTCCCAGAAGCTGCTCAACCTCTGCAGGTCTGAAGTACTTGGGATCCATCTCCACCAGAATTTTTCCTGTAGCCTGATCAATCCCTTTTTCATCAACACCTTCACCTTCCCAGCGAAGGTTAATACCTACTTCAGCAAAGGCCAATGTGCAAAACTCCCGTACTGAGTGCATCTCTCCGGTAGCAATAACAAAATCTTCCGGTTCGGGATGTTGCAGTATCAGCCACATACACTCTACATAATCTTTGGCATATCCCCAGTCGCGCATCGCATTCAGGTTACCCATGTAAAGTTTATCTTGTAAGCCCTGAGCGATACGTGCTGCAGCCAGCGTAATTTTACGGGTTACAAAAGTTTCTCCGCGACGTTCACTTTCGTGATTGAATAAAATACCGTTCACAGCAAACATACCATAGGATTCGCGATAGTTTTTGGTAATCCAGTATCCATAAAGTTTAGCTACACCGTAAGGGCTGCGCGGATAGAATGGAGTAGTCTCTTTTTGTGGCACTTCCTGCACCAGACCAAACAGCTCTGAAGTTGAAGCCTGATAAATACGTGTTTTCTTCTCCAAACCCAATATCCTTACCGCTTCAAGCAGGCGTAAAGTACCCAAGGCATCTGAGTCGGCCGTATATTCGGGTACATCAAAACTCACTTTCACATGACTCTGTGCTGCCAGGTTGTAGATTTCATCCGGTTGTATCGTTTGAATTATTCGAATCAGCGAACTGGAGTCTGTCATATCTGAATAGTGGAGATTGATAGTTCGTTTTTGTTTCATATCCCGCACCCACTCGTCAAAATAGAGATGCTCTATTCTGCCTGTGTTAAACGACGAAGAGCGCCGAAGAGTTCCATGCACTTCATAACCTTTCTCAAGCAGAAACTCTGCCAGGTAAGAACCATCCTGTCCTGTAATTCCCGTAATTAATGCTACTTTTCTCATGGTTTTCTGTTTTTGATTTAATATATAAGGTTTTTTATTGATTAAATTTTAATGCTTCTGTTTACCGGCGGATTCTGATTTTAATAGCATTCTCAATCTCTTCCTCGCTCAGCACTATCAGATATCCTCCACCACCGGCTCCACTCAGTTTCCACCCTTTAACTTTAGGTTTATAGGTCTCCAGCTGACTTAAAATTTCTGTAGTAACCATATGGGGGAACATTTGAATTTGCGCCTCGAAGCTTGCAGTCATCGACTTTCCTGTTTTCTCCAGATCCATCTCCTTAAAGCCTTCCCAGCAAATGTCTGCAGCGCGGCTCAATGCCCCGGCCCACTCTTTATTTATGTTGGTATCTGCCAGCACATCGTAGTCAGCAACACGCGGTGAAAGCGGAAGTAACCAGATATGCTTTTCAATCCAGTCGAGTATCTTATGATCTGATATTGTTTCAATTCTGGCTGGCCAGTAACCACCATCATAGTAGAGGTAGTTCAGCCCCGGAAGGGTTATTCCCAGAGAATCCTGTGAACCGCTGACATACTTGGTTCCGGGAGGGTTCTCATAGCTGAAAAGAATTTTTGCCAGTTGCTCCTTATCTCCATCCGGCACATCGGTGTGCCAAAGTTCGATGGCTTTATTACGGCTGCTGGTAGCCATGCCACTGCGGAAGTTAAAGTCAAAATCGGGTTCGATGCTTATGGTAAGTACCGCTCCTGAAGCATATTTACTAACATAAGGCTGATCAAGCCATCCGCCCGCCAGATCAATTCTGTAGGGAATACGACAAACCTGGCGCAAGGCTGTTGTAGAACGTGCCGGCAGGTTGCCGTGGGGAACCCGTTTACTAATTATATATTCAATACCCAGCTCTTTGCAAAGTGCTTCTTTGGCAGGTGTGTGTCCATCTGTATTCACAAAAAAGATATCGGGTTTAAGCTCCCGAAGCTCTTTTTCAAAATCGAGCATACCGCTGCCGCTGTTAATCCACGCTTCCTTTACTACTTTCAGAGCACGCACCATATAAAGGCGCTCCTCATCGGGATTGACAGTCTGACGTGCTTTCAAACCGGCAATAGTTGTGTCAGACCCTACTCCAACATAGAGATCTCCGTAGCCGGCTGCTTCTTCAAAAAACGCAACGTGCCCGCTGTGAAGCATGTCATAACTCCCACTTACAAAAACTTTTTTTGTCATAAACTTTAATTATCCTTTCGGAATTAAAAACAATCAGCCTAAATTCTTTATACAAATGATCCGGTCTGTTTAAGTAAAAACTGCCCGGATAGTTGACCAAATTATTTTTATATCGTTAAAAAAAGATTGATTTTCAATATATTCCAGATTGCATTTTAACTTGTCCTGCATAACTACCCGGATATAATACTCCTCCGGATCATCAGCTTTTCCCAGCAGCTCATTTTCGTTTCTATATTTTATAGAAGCCGGGTCTGTTATACCGGGACGAACCGATAGCACCGCTAATTGCTCTACAGTATATAAGTCAACATATTTTTGCACTTCAGGACGCGGGCCGACAAAGCTCATATCACCCTTGAAAACATTAAACATTTGGGGCAACTCATCCAGCTTGTATTTTCGGAGAAAATGCCCCATTGGGGTTACCCGAGGGTCTCTCGCTCCGACAGTTAAAAGCCCTTTATGATCTCCATCCTGATACATGGATCGAAACTTAAAAATCTTAAAAGCCTTTCTATCCTTTCCTATTCTCTCCTGCAGATAAAAAACACTTCCTTTAGAGTCCCATTTAACAGCTAGTGAAATTAACAGGAAAACAGGGCTCAACAATACAATTGCCAGCAAGCTAAATAAAATATCAAAAAGTCTTTTCATGGTTATTTGTCCATGATAGTATTGTACGCATCAATCACTGACCGGGCAACAAAGTCAACATCTTCAACGGTCAGTTGAGGATAAATAGGCAAGGAAATCTCACATTTATAATTTTCATAAGAATGAGGGAATTCTTCTATCTTATATCCCATCTCCTTAAAAAATGTCAGCATCGGAAGCGGAATGAAATGCACATTGACCGAAACACCACTTTTAAAAACCTCATCAATTATCTGATCCCGCTCACCTTCTTCTATATCCTTAATCCTCAACGGATATAACTGACAGGAACTTTGTTTGCCATTCTCTTCCAAAGGGGGCAATACAGCCCAGTCATACTTTTCAAAAATGCTGTTATACTGTTTGAAAATGCGTCTTCGTTCTTTTAATAGTTCTGGATAGGAACGCATTTGAGCCAGGCCGATAGCTGCATTTACGTCAGCCATATTCACTTTCAAACCGGGTCCGGTAATATCGTAACGCCAGCCGCCTGTTGTCGTTTTCGTAAAAGCATCCTTTGTCTGACAGTTTAGACTCATGCGCCTCAAATCTTCATACAGCAAGTCATTATCGAAAGGAGCCGGCAGATTCAGACAAATTGCACCTCCCTCAGCGGTAGTAATATTCTTAACTGCGTGAAGCGAAAATATGGTTACATCAGTTTCCCTGCCGGTTTTAACACCTGCGGAAAAATCAGCGCCCAGAGAGTGTGCCGCGTCATTTATCAGCATAATGCGACCTATCTTTGCCTGAATTTCATTATCAGCCTTATACAGATTTTTCACTCTGGGATCTGTAACCACATCCATAATCAGATCATGCTTACAGGGATAACCTCCGATATCAACGGGAATGATAGCCTTTGTCCGCTCATTAATGGCTGCTTTAATATTTTCAACAGATATATTAAAGTCATCATCCACATCAACCATCACCACTTTGCCACCTGCATGGTGAACTGCCAAAGCTGTTGCAGCATAGGTATATGCAGGGATAATCACTTCATCCCCTTCTTTCAATCCCAGCCACTTCAACATCATAATGGTTCCAGAGGTCCATGAATTAACGCACAACACCTGCTCTGCTCCAACAAAATCTTTTATTATCTGTTCCAGAGCTTTTACTTTAGGCCCGGTTGTTATCCAACCGGATGTAAGCGACTCTGTTACCTCCTTTATAACATCATCATTAATATATGGTGGTGAAAATGGAATTTTCATTGTCATCTCAAATTTATTTCTAATCAAGCTGACCGTCGGGTCAAATCTCTGGCCAAAAGTCGTAATCTTATTATTTTATCTACAGCTTAAACATGGCTTTAATATGCAAGATATAAACCGAATAAACTGTAAGGTTTTGTAAATAACAAATGCTTTTCTAATTTAAAAGTTCGATAAAACTTGTCAAAGATACAACAAATAGACGAAATGTGAGTTATTTGTTGTTTTTTATATCTCGAAGATTTTATTAAAGCCTCTTTCAAATTTAAAGCCAAAGTATAAAGATAACGTGATAATCAGCGGGTTTATGATAAAAAAGCTTTTATTTATCTATTTTGCATTACATGAAAGCTTTTTCGAGTAATTATTTTATAAATACCGGTCAAGTACCCCCATCCGTATGCTAAGTGAATATTTATAAAAACATAGGGTGTTAGTAAACCGACTTGCAAACTATCTGCATCTTTAAGGGCAAAACCGAATGCTGCAATAATATAGAACGTAACAACAGAAATATAAAAGTAGAAAAACAAAGGATGTACAAAACTCAAAAAGAGTCCTAATATCAATCCAAGCAGAAAGAAGAGTGGGAAAAACTGCCTTATTGTAGCCGGACTACCCAGTTTTTTATTAACCAACGGCTTGTATAGCCCATATTGATAAAACATCCGGCGCGTCTTTCTAACTGTATCCCGGGCGTAATACTTCACCCCTTTCAAAGGTACCAGGTAAATTTTTCCACCATTCTTTACAATCCTCCCATTCAGCTCATCATCCTGATTTCTGATTAAATCTTCGTCGTAATAACCAAACCTGTCAAACACAGATCTTTTAAAGCAACCAAAAGGCACCGTATCCACCTGCATCGTTTTATCTGTACCAATTCTAAAATATGAATTCCCCATGCCGAAACTGCTGCTTAAAGCGGTTGCAATGCTGCGGGCAGTCAAGCTGTTATCAGCAGGCTGTGTTTCGATAACAGCACCAACATTGTCAGCATCAAGCTCTTTCAGATGATGAGTCAGGCTGCTGATGTAGTTAACAGGAAAAGTTGTGTGTGCATCTATTCTGATAATAATATCTCCCAGGGATGCTTTGATTCCTATATTCATGGCTACGGGTACTACTCTATCAGGATTATCGAGAAGCTTTATCCAGCTGTATTTCTCTGAAAATGACACAATTATTTCCCGGGTTTTGTCTGAGGAGTTCCCATCTACCAGCAGCAGTTCAACACGCTCTTTGTTCAGATCCTGAGCTATCATCGATTCGATACAAGCCTGGATATACTTCTCCTCATTATAAACCGGACAGATAATGGATATTTCTGGCTTAATTTTCATCTCTTTTTAACTTTCAATCTTTAGAATCAATTGTTTGATCACCCAAAACCTGCAGATATAGATCCCGGTATTTGCCGGCAATCAAACTCCACTCAAAATCTCGCTCCAGTTTTATTCCGGGAATATTTTCAGCTATCTCTGCATAATTTTTAATGATATAGTGCAAGCCAGACGCTATACTCCTAACGTTCGATGCATTTACTGATTTTCCGACAAACCCCTCCGGGAAAAATCCATCGAAGCCCTGCCCTTTCGTATATAAAACAGGAAGTCCCTGAGTCAGAGCCTCAATATAAGTAAGTCCAAATGTTTCGTTTACTGAGGGCATCACAAAAATATCTCCATTTTGATAATAGCTTAATAATTCTTCTTTGTCTTTATAAGCTTCCAGTTGCACCGAAGGTTCTTTATTGGCCAGGTTTTTAATGCGCCTTAAGTATCGCTTGCCAACACTTCTATTTGGCATCCCTTCTCCAATAGCGGTCAATTTCACCAACAGCCCTTCCCTGTTTAACAAGCTTATCGCCTGAATTAATCTGAGAAGATTTTTATTGCTGTCAAAGCTTGCTACATAAACCAGTTCTGCCGGCTTATGAATTTCTTTCACTCTGGACTGTCTGTTACTTAAGTAAAACTCATCAACACCATTCGGTACCACTACTGTCTTACCCATAATTTTTGTAACCACTGCAGGATCAAAATGTTTTTCAAAACAATCTTTTTTATACTGCGGTGAAACAAAAACAACTGAAGATGCAGCCAACAAAATCTGATTAAAATAAGGAATTTTCCACTTCATCTGCCTGAAGTAGGCGTTTACATCCACATTTCGCACAGATACAATAAAGGGCAGGCCAACCCTTTTGCAGATTTCATAGGCAACAGCACCTGTCATGCACAAAGTACCGGTATGAATCAGATCAACACTCTCCAAATCCACACTGTGCATTAAATCTTTTACTACTGATGAGATTTTAGCTTCATACAAATACCGGTGATACCACTTTTGAACTTCAGAATATACTATTTTTGACCGGGCTGTTTTAAATTCAAAATCATGACTGCCCACAGCCTGTTTAACCCGGGGGTTAACAGGCACAAAAACCGTTTGCCTTATTCCCAGATTGTCCAGATTTTGATACAGCATTTTGTAAACCGCTGTGTTTCCGAAGTCATTTGATATATGTAGTATGTGCATAAAAAACACTTTTAACAGTTTATCATCGTGCAAACGACAAACAAATTATGGCTATTAAAAACCACTCTCCGAGAATTGACTCCTGCTGTTCTCCTCTATTTTATCGACATCTTCTGATTCATCATCAAATTCATCAACGTAGAAGTCTTCACTGCTCTCAGCCCTCATAAACAAACTACCAAGAAACAGGGCAAACCAGGCGTTGGTCAAAAACGACCCTGAAACCAGGAGCGGAACTAAACCTAAAAAGAATAAAAACATCATCATATCACGTCCCTGGTTTGAAGAGTTTCTATACTTTCTGATAAAAGCGAAGAAAATCACCAGAATCATTCCCCCACCAAAGATAAAACCAAAGGAATGAAGTATTTCAAGTACCACATTATGCACATATACGCCACCCAAGAGGCCATCTAAAACATATCTGTCGGCAAAAATACCGTGGCCGAACAGAGGTTTTCTCAATATATTTTCCCAGGTAGTCTGAAAAAGCTGATCCCGCCCCGTTGAGTCAGAGATTCCTTTCTGAAGCAACATATTCATGGTACGTGAAGTAATTCCAAATTGATTTTCAACATATAGAAAAATAGTCTGAAAATTAACAGCTATTACTATAAAAATCAAAACAACTACTATCAGCCTTTTTGTATATTCACGTTTCAGGAAAAACCTGTTCAATACCAACCAATAACCTATGGTAATTACAAGTGCTCCCCTTGATCCCATAAATAACATAATAAACGCCAAAGCAAGTGCCATGATATTATAGGATAACTTTCTCTGTTTAAGAAACACCATTGCCGGAAGTTGCACATAGTAAGATAAAGACATATTATAGAGTGAAAACTCACCCACTCCAAAAATCACAAATAAAAAATAAAACACAGCTAAAACAGCTACGATATGCGAAATTGTCAAAAGAGTACTGTTTAGTTTATCCAGGCTTCGGATGGAGGCCAGACATAGAAAAGTAGGCACATTCATCAGTAGCACGTAGAATAATCCATCTAAAACATAAGGCGTATTTGTTGGATGAAGCAAGAAGGTAGAAAACACAACCAACAGTACGAGGAAGTAAGAAATAATTAGCTTCATCAATGATCTGGATGATATCACCAGTATGGCCGCGGCCATAAAAACTGCAGAGATAATAATACTAACAACTCTTGCATCTTCATGCCGCATTACATTCAGACTAATAATAATCTCCTGAAAGATTAAAACAATATACGTGATAAATGCAGCATATGTCAATATCGTATCTTTTCTCTCTTCACTCATAACTTAAGCGATTGTTCTTTTTGAATATATATAAGACAAATAGGTTTCAAGTAAATAGGCACTACCACGACCTATAGCAAAAAGCAGTAACATCACTTCTATCCGATCTGAAAACCAATAGCCTAACAGCATCGAAACTACAGTTACTGACAGGTAGTAAACCTGAAACCTTAATATCACCTTCTGTTTTTCACGGATAACCAGCACACTGCTCAAAGAGTTTGAAATAAAAGATAATAGTACCATCGGAAAAAGAATCTGAGCATATTTTCCTGCCATCACCCACTGGTCACCCAGAAACAAGGTGAACAGTTGCGGCAGTATAAACAGAGCCAGCAAACCGAGCAGTGCAAAAGCAGCCAGGTATTTGAATGTCTTCATGTAAAGTGGCGTACAAGTGCCAGTTTTAATAATATCTTCATTGGCACGCTGCCTGAACACATCACGAATTGCAGCGCTAATCAGAATGGAAGGCAGTGACAAAACCATAACTGTCATACCATAATACCCAACCTCTGTTTCATTAAACAAAATACCAATCAACAAAATAGGTATCTGCCCGCCGAGCACATTAATTACTGATCCCGGCAGGTGATATTTAGGGAAATTGACAAATCTGACAGCCATCTCTTTCATAGTAATGAAATTAACAGCGCTGAAAGTCTCTTTATCAACAAGCCATGCTCGTACTGCATAAACAATAGCAGCCACAGCGCGCCCGATGGTATCTCCAAGTACCAAGCCTCCCGTTGGTATTGTTTTGAAACCAAAAAAGAGCTTTCCACCACTATTACCAACCGAATTAACTATTTTATTGGCTGACAGATTTACAAAATACTTATTTCTTACACACCACTCATTATACAGATTATACACAATGATAAAAAATGCGGCAACAGGAGCTAAAAACAACCAGCGGGAGAGTGACTCATTATTCAGCCACGCACCGATGGGCTGAGCCAACAACTGAAAGAGAACAAGCGTAACAAGCAGAAAGCCAGACGAGAGCATCAAAACAAGACCGACCACATTACCGGCTTCTTTTTTAGTATCTGCAATCAGAACACTTAAGTCATATTTTCCAGTTGCTACTACCACCAAAATAGAGGTAATAGATGAAATGGTTGCAAAAAGTCCAAAATCATCAGGTGAATAAAGACGCCCCAATAACGGATAGATCAACAAAGGCAATATTTGCGCAATAGTGGTTCCCGCAGTCAGAGTGAGTGCATTTCTAGCAAACTCATTACCTTTAAATTTATGTTTTATCAGTTTTTTCAACAATTTGGGTCTTATAATACCGAATAAAATCACTCTAATCCGATACAATACAGCTTTGAGCCAACAAACGAAATTTAACTGCAAATTTACAAAATAAAATCAATATCTTATGGCACATCCGGCTATTTATAGAAATACCAGTCGGGTTCTGACTTCTTTAATTTTTGTCAGAAGAATAATTACACATTAAATATTTAAGCCTAAGTACATGACAAAAATTTAAATATATTTATATCATCTTGAAACCCAGAATT
>CAYPPC010000001.1:22475-39072 GCA_964412435.1 uncultured Paludibacter sp. | reverse complement strand
CCAGCTCCGGTCGTTTCTCACTGGTAGATCAAACCGACAGACCATTTGGTCCGGAAGATTTCCACTTTACTACGAATCAGATTTACACTGTTTATCCGGACGGATCTGTTGAGATGCAATCCAGCATCACTTCATCCAATCCAGGACTTGATCTGGCGCGTTTGGGTTATATTATGAATGTAAATAAAAACCTGCCGAACTTTACCTACTACGGTCGCGGACCAATCGATAACTACAATGACCGTAAAACCGGACAATTTATCGAGATTTTCAGAAGTACGGTGAAAGAGCAGTTTGTTGATTTCCCGAAACCACAGGATACCGGTAACCACGAAGAGGTTCGCTGGACTGCGCTGACAAACAGTGCCGGAAATGGAGCACTCTTTACATTTGACAACCCGATGTCGGTACAGGCACTGCCCTACTCGGCAATCGATATGACCATGGCGCCCCACTCGCTCGATTTGACCAACGACGAAAGCACCTGGCTGCACATTGGTCTGGCTACCACAGGATTGGGCGGGAACAGTTGCGGTCAGGGACCACCCCTTGAGTTTGACCGTGTAAAAGCTGCTCCACATGTGATGGGCTTCATTATTCGTCCCGCTACTGCAGATTTAAGCACAGCAGCTAACGTGCGCTCTGCCGGTGAAACACCAATTACCATTGAGCGCAGCCGTGCCGGCGAACTGAGCATTACAACTACCAAAGAGGATGCAAAAATCATGTATCAGATTGATAATGAGAAAGCTCAACTCTACAGCAGTTCAATCAACCTGCGCAATGGCGGTGATGTTACTGCCTGGTATGCCGATAACAAAGCACTGAAAGTTTCAGCCAGCTTTGCACGCATTGAGCGCATTCCAACAGAAGTAATTTTTGCTTCAAGCGAAGAGGTAGGCAGCGGCGATGCCAAAAACTTAGTGGATGGAAACACCAGCAGCATCTGGCACTCCATGTATTCGGTAACGGTAGCCAAACACCCGCACTGGGTTGATTTTGACGCCGGAGAGGTGAAAAACATGACCGGAATTACCTACCTGCCACGTCAGGAAGGTGGTAATGGTGATGTGAAAGACTACACCGTTCATGTAAGTATGGATGGTGAAGAGTGGGGTGAGCCTGTGCTTAAAGGTACTTTCCCACGCAGCAAAAAAGAACAAAAAGTGATGTTCGACAAACCGGTAAAAGCACGCTATCTGCGCTTTACCGCACTAAGCGAACAAAGCGGACAGGATTTCGCTACAGGAGCTGAGTTCAGCGTACTGGCGGATGAGTAAATCCACTGCTATTTACAGATAAGAAAAATGCCTTTGCACGTTTTGCAAAGGCATTTTTTATTTAGATGAAATAGCTTGTGAAAATATTAACGTTTAGTGTTTTTTTTTACGAAATAACAACTATCTTTGCTACTTCAATTACTAAAAAACACATTTATGAAACACACATTAAAAAACGCAGGCATGCTCTGCTTAATTCTATTTGTTTTTGGGCTTGTAAGCCCAATAAATCTGCTTGCACAAAAGGCGGACAAGCTAAAAGTTGTGGATATCCCGGAAGTGGTACCATCTTTTCCGGGTGGTCAAGCAGCCATGTATAAATTCCTCCAAAACAATATCAAATATCCTATGGAGGCACAGCGAAAAAACATCCAGGGACGTGTTGTAACACAATTTATTATCAATGATAAAGGGCAGGTTATTGATCCGGTTGTCGTTAGAAGTGTGGATCCTTTGTTAGACGCTGAAGCACTGCGTGTTATCAGCATAATGCCCAAATGGTATCCCGGAAAAGTAAAAAACAGAACTGTTAATGTCCGTTATACCCTGCCCATTGACTTTTCATTAAGAGAAAACACTCCACAACGGGAGACACCTGCCGTTCAAAATCACCGCAGTGAACCTGATTTGGAAAAGCACCTACCATTATCAGATGGTTTGCCCGGTATGTGGCGGCAGGTAGTTCTGAGAAATGTTGACGGTGAAGTAACAGAGGCACCCACAGGTAATTATAAAGTACTGAATAAAGATAACACTTTCTATACTTTTGTGGTTTGGAGCTCAGGAAAACAGGCTGATCTTCCTACAACTATTGGTTTTTACGGCAACTACACCATTACATCCGACAGTACATTTACCGAAAAAATCATTGAACACACACTTAATCCGGCAATGAGCGGCACCGAGTCTGAACTTCGCTTTCGTTTTGCAGACCCCAACACACTGGTGCAATACTATAAACTTCAGCATAGTAATCAATGGATACCCGAATTGTGGCGCCGTGTGGAGCTGAACGCTCCCCAATACTAAAGCAAGCATGAAAATCTAAGTTTATCTATTTAATTCACCCGGAACAGCAGCTGCTTACACCGGTCTGCTTTCCACAAACTTTTTATCTTATATGAAACACACTCATATAAAGCTAACACTGTCAATGGTTTTTGTTTCTTTGGGTTTACTTCTTTTACCGGTTATAGTTTTGGCCCAGGAACCGGACAAAAACACAATTTATGATCTGCCTACTGTTCAGCCTTCATTTCCCGGCGGCACAGAAGCTATGTATAAATATCTGAGTAGAGAGATAAAGTATCCACGGGAAGCTTATGATCACAAGATCGAAGGGCGCGTAGTAGTACAGTTTGTAGTTAATTCAAATGGAAAAGTTGTATCCCCCGAAATAATGCGGGGAGTGGATCCTTCACTGGATAATGAGGCAATTCGTCTGGTTAGAAATATGCCTAAATGGATACCGGGGAAGGTTGACAATCTACCAGTCAACTCAAGATTTACACTGCCCATTAAATTTATATTAAACTCCTCGCATCAGGCAGAAAGAATGAGCCCGGATAATCATCTCCCTTTGTCCGGAGATCTGACGGGTATCTGGCGACTTAACAGTATTATAAAAGAGGAGGACAAAATAACGTCAAAACCAACAGGAATTTACAGGGTAATGAATCTGGATAATACGTACTACACATTAATGGTCTATAGTGAAGACCAGCAGCCTGAGGACCCCACATCTGTTATTGAGTTTGGAACATACGAATATTCTTCAGAAACCTCTTTTATCAAAAAAACAACTGGTAATATGCATATCCCCGGCCTGAATGGAACAGAAATAGAGTGCGTCTTTGATCCTGAAACTTCCAGCCACCTCTATTTACATATTAAAGATGAAACCAGCGGTGAATGGATTTCTGAGATTTGGAGTCGTGTTAAGTTTAAAGAGCCTGATTAGCCAATTCTAACTATACTTCTAAATCCCGGCATAAGAATTTATGTCGGGATTTTTATTGCATAAACAATCACCTGAAGTACAAATTATCTCACACAAATTTGCTGAAGTAATATTCAACATTTATCCCTAACAATAGAGAGGAACTCCTACTTATCCACCGCTTTTAGCCGATAACCAAGCTGCCGGTGTAGCGCCACTTCAAAGCCGGAGGCACTCTCTTCCATAAGTACGCGCACTCTGCGAATATAGTTATTCAGACTTTGTTCGTTATAGTAGGCGGTTTCATCGCCCCATACGGCTTGGCAGAGCTCTTCGCGTGAAACAATGTCGTCTATATTCTGCAAAAGTTTTTCCAAAATACAATACTCCATTGGACGTAAATCTACCATGGAGCCATTTTCAAGAATTAATGTTCGATTTCGCTTGTCTAAACGAGTAGTTCCTAAGTCGATGATATGTTCTGCTGTTTCGGGTGTCAGCTTTTTTATCCGCGCAAAGCGATCGATATGCGCTGCAAGCAGTCTTACAGAAAAAGGTTTTTCGATATAGGCTACTGCACCCGCCATCAAGCCGGCTTCTTTTGTTTCATCTTCGTGGTGCGACGATATAAAGATAATAGGCAGGGTAGGATTTCCATTAAACAGATCTTCGGTCATTTCAATACCATTCTCTTTACCTATTTCCACATCAAACACTAAAACATGGGGTTCTAATTTCTCAATGGCTTCTGCAACGCCATAACCGGCACTCAGATAAGTAGCATCGTATCCGCGCTTATTCAGCTCGTCCACTATGCTACTTCCTAAGATGACATCGTCATCTACAAGTAAAACTTTTATTATTGTTGTATTCATTGTCTATCTGTTGGGTAATGTAATTACAAACTCAGAACCTTTCCCTGCTTCACTCTTCACCGATATCTTTCCATTGTGTGCTTTTACAATGCTTTGGGCATAATAGAGCCCAATGCCATTGCCCTGCAAAGTATCGGTTGTAAAATAGGGTTTAAAGATATTCTTCATTTGTCTGCGACTCATTCCTACTCCATTGTCAGCAATCGATATTTTTATATTTTCCACATCTTGAATAGCAGAAATAACCACAACAGGCGCTTCGCCACTAAATTTCACGGCATTTTCAATAATAATCCGAATGGATGCTTCAATTAAGTCTGAAATTACATACATGGTAAAATCAGCATTGACCTGATATTTAAAACTGATTTTCTTTTTTGGAAACATTGTGTGCATCTCACTCTCTATCTGCTCCAATAAATCATAAAGCGACACTTCCGTCTTATCTGACTCATCTACTTTATCATTGTTTTGCGCTGATTTTAACAAGCGCATAATCTTATCGGTTAGAAAACTTACACGATCAGCAGTAAGGGAAAGCGATGCTTTTTTGGTCATGTTCGTTTCATCTTCTTCAAGTAAAGAAAGCTGCAAAAAGACAAAAGCCAGAGGCGACTTCAAATCATGAATAGCTCCGTGAAAGGAACGTGCAATATTATTAAGTTCCTTGTAACCACGCCTTAGCATCAGCAGCAAGTAAAAAAGCACGCTAATAATTACAAGAGACGTAACAAAAGAGACTAAGGTAACGATACCCATTCTTTTTAGATAACCGGGTTGCTTAATTCTGTATTCTGCTTTAATCAGATAAGAACTGTTTGGAATTTCTATTTTACGCTCTGCAGTATAAGATTTTATAAAAAACGAACTGTTTGTTTCGATATGTTTTTTCTGAATATCATCTAATATCCTGTTTTCTTTCGTGTCTTCTAATGTAATATGAGATGATACGACAGTCCCATTTTCATTCAGATGGGTAGTTATATCTGTGTCTAATTTTGATAATTGAAAAGAGTTGTTTTTTACAAATAAAACGATCAAAGCATTTTCAATCATAATTGAAACATTCTTTCCGTCGACAGAACTTCCGGCATCAATTTCTATCGGCTTTCCTTCTTTTTTTATTTCTTCAAAAGCATCGTCATCTATGGGTTCAATTTCATAAAACGTCTTTTCATTGCTTTTCCCAGTTATTGTATTTACAATTTCTGAAATGGAATTGTCAAAGCACGATTGGAATGAAACAGTTTGTTCTTGAACGTCTTTTTTTGACGCATAGCGCAACCACAGGGTTTGCGATACAAGTAACGCTATCAGAGCCAATGCAGTAGCAAGCAAAATTGGAATATAATCTTTCTTCATATTATCAAAAACAGCGCTGATAAAGGTTTAACGTACAAGATACTACAAAAATACAAAAAACTGAATACTTTACCCATCTTTCGCTTAATAATAAATGAATTTAAGCATTTGATATTGTTGAGAATCAGCAAATTTTTGCCGAGATTATTTTCAGATTACAGGGTGGTTATTTCCCAGTTATAAAAAGATTTCATTCTGATTATCAAAAGATTACAACTTGATTACAAAGCAAGGGAGCAACACAAAGTACATTTGCAATGTAATAATTAATCAAAAATATTAAGTTATGAAACAAACAAAAACAATCAAGATTTTCGAACAAATGAATGTAAATGAGATGGCTTCTTTAAAAGGTGGTCTTTCCAACAAACATTCAAGCGAGAGAGCTAATACAAATGAAAATGTGTATTATGTTTATATTGATGGTAAACGATTTAGAGTAACAAGTAGAGGAATTGAACCTGCGTGAAATTTGTAGAGATTACAAGCAGATTATGGAGATATTTATTTCGGATTATAAAAAGATTATAGTTTGATTATAAATGGGTTGGTTGGAATGATGTTATTTTGCATCGTAAGGATAAACAAAAAATTAACGAACCGAATATTTTGCAGAGCGCTATGTAAGAGAAAGGTAAATTAAGATAGAGCGAATAGACAGATTGGGTAATCTCGTAAAACTAAAATCAATCAAAACAAATACTAATTTTCCTAGAACTCGAAAATAAATCGAGAGAAGGGAGCAAAATTATGAGAATATGAATAAGAAAGATGTAAACAAAGAAGTTAAACATTTACCTATTGACAATATAAGTTTGTCAGATGAAGAAATGTTAATGGTTACTGGAGGTGGTCTAAAAGACTTACTTAAAGAAATCGCTGACATAGAAATTGATGGCTTTGGCTGTAATTGCGGATGCAAAAAGTAAATTAATAAAGTTCTATCGCACAAAGTTGTGCGATAGAACTTCTTCTCAAAATATTACTCAAAATTAAACTACAAATAAATATGAAAAGCAGTCAATATAATCTTACCTCTGAAATAAATACAGGGTACTTGCTATTCAATACAATTTCGGAGGAGTACTCTATTGTTAATAAAAACATTTTACATAGTTTACTGAACGAAGATTTCTCAAGTATTTCTGAGAAATCACTTATTCAGTTAAAAGAAGGGGGGTTTATTATTAACAAAGACACAGATGAATACAAAAGCCTTAAGGATGAATACAACAATGCTATATTTGAAAACAATTATCATCTGATTTTACTTCCAACTCTTGATTGTAATGTCAGATGCTGGTACTGCTTTGAAAAAAAGGAAAAGGGTTCTCATTTAGCGCCAATGATGTCTGACATTATATTTAAACATATTGAAAATAAAATTGAATCATCTCCTGAAATTGACAAATACACAATAGAATTATTCGGTGGAGAACCTTTATTATATTTTGAAAAAGAAGTATACCCTCTTCTGGAGAAAATTCAAGAACTACTTAAAACACACAATAAGAAATGTAAGTTTTTCATAGTGACTAACGGTATAGCAATAGAAGAAAAGCAATTGCCTCTTTTTAAGAAACTAGAAGCTAGCTTCCAAA
Source organism: uncultured Paludibacter sp. (assembly GCA_964412435.1). GTDB lineage: Bacteria > Bacteroidota > Bacteroidia > Bacteroidales > Paludibacteraceae > UPXZ01. The sequence continues at coordinate 32,015 of CAYPPC010000001.1, read as the reverse complement.
TATCAATAGATGGATGTAAAGAAAGACACGATAAAATAAAAAGAGTGAAAGGTGAAAAACAGAGTACATATGACAAGGTAATGCGAAATATAAACCTTTTGGCTAACCATTACAATTCAAAAATTACTATTCGAATAAATTATGATAATGAAACTTTACCAAGTGTAACAAATATAATAGAAGATATTAAAGATGTTGATAGAAACAAGGTTCTTATTCATTTAGAGAGAGTATGGCAGACTATTGATAAAAAAGATGAAGAGGATAATGAACTGTTGTTTTCTGTTATTGTTGAGTTTCTAAAAAATAAATTTAGAATAAACTATATGAATTTTTTCAGGAAAAGTTATTCTTGTAAAACAAGTAAAAAAAACCAAGCAATAATTTCATACAATGGGAGTGTCTACAAGTGCACTGGTCGCGATTTTGAAGCGACTAATAAAGATGGGGTTATATTGTCTAATGGAACAATAAAATGGAATAGTTCTGCTGAAATGCGTTTGGCAATTAACACTTTTGACAATGATGACACATGTAAAAAGTGTAAGTTACTACCACTGTGTTGGGGAATATGCTGTCAAAAAATAATGGAAAACCAATCGGTTTCATCATCATGCCAACTAAAGGATATGGAGTTTTCAATAGAAAAGTACTTATTCCTTAGGTTTAACAGCAAGTTAAATGAAATTAACAATTTAGAATCATCTATAAATATATGAAAACAAAGTTATTAGGATTCACAGTATTCTTAGCATTTAGCATCACAGCTATTAAAGGCCAGAACTTAACCGGGAAAGTTGTTGACGAGCAAAACTACCCGGTAGAAACAGCATCAGTAGTATTATTGAAAGGAGACAGCACAACACTTATCTCCGGTACAATTACAGATGCAGAAGGAAACTTCATGTTTAACAATTTGGGAAAAGGCACATATTTGCTTGCAGTTACTTATTTAAATAGTGTACAGGTTTTTCAACCGGTAATTCTTGAAAAAGATATAAACTTGAATATACCTATAACTACAACCAAAGTTTTAGATGAATTGACAGTAAGCTCAGATCGTAGTAATATAGTGTCGCAAACTGCATCAGGTGTAGTTTTTCATCTTAGCTCTAAGTCAAAACAATCCAAAGATATTTATGAGGCAATGCAGGAAGTCCCAAAACTTATGATTGATAGAAACACAAGAAGTATTCAGATGACTGATGGTTCTAACCCACTAATACTTATTAATGGAATAAGACGTGAAGGAGGAATAAACTCAATAAAGCCAAGCGATATTGAGAGTATTGAAATAATCGAAACTCCTTCTGCAAGATATTCAAAAGAAGGTTATACCGCTATCGTAAATATTAAAGTAAAACGAAAAGCTGACAATTACAATTATGTAAATGTAGGCGCAAGACTAAATCCAAAGTTAATTTTTGGATTGGGAGATGCATCTTATGAGACAGGAAATGATAGATTTTCGCTTTATGCCACTGGGCAACATTTTCATTTTTATAAAAACACATCAAACATAACAGACATAGTTAAAAGTGGAAGTTTGACAAAAGAAACGATGAACTCTCGTTTATCTAATTATTACGACAATTCTGCAATCGTGGGAGGTGATTACGTTTGGAGTGAGCGCGACTATTCTTCTTTCAGTGTTACGTGGCATAAAATTCTGTCTAATAGTATTTCAGATGGAAATGGAAAGATTTTCAATTCAGAGAATCAAGAAAAAGAGTTTACACATCATCGCGAGTTTGATGATAGAATGGTAATTAATACAAATAATTTCTACCATAAACACACATTAACTGATAATTCAAATTTAGAGGCATTATTAAGTGTAAATTTCAATAAAAACAACAATAAAGTAAATCAAAAGGATGAAGGGGAAGTTTATAACTTTCAAACCAACAAGTTGTTTCTGAATAATCGAAAATCAGGTTCATTCTCTTTGTTATATAATTTTAGCTTAGGGGAAGGGTGGGATTTAACAACAGGAAGCCAAACAAACTATCAATACAATGCAATAAACTACTCAACGCATAATGTTCCCATTTTTCATCATTCAGAGTGGAACGAACACTTGTTTACCGATTTTAGCAAAATGTGGAATAAAAAATTAGCTGTATCGGCATCATTAGGTTTAGACATCTATTTTACTCAATCGGACAAAAGGAAAAACAAATACTATTTTCTAAGGCCATCGGCATCTGTCGGTTATAGAATTAACTCACACAATACTATAAAGTTTAATTTTAGTCGAAATGCAAACACACCATCAGTTGTATTGCTCAATCCCTATAACGTATCCACAGATAGTTTGACAGTAATATCCGGCAACCCTTATCTAAAACCAGAATTTGCAAATAATGTGAAGCTTAGTTATACATACACTAAGAAAGTTGTATTTATAGAGCCTTACCTTGCATTGACAAACAGAACAAATTACATCCGTTATAAAGGAGAAATAGAAGACAATATTTATATTCAAAAGCCTGTTAATAGTGGAAATTTCACAAATCTGCAAACAGGGTTAAATGCTCGCTTAATGTTAAAGAACATAGGCTTTATACGTGGAAACATTGCCTATCAGTATTATAATTTTGAGACTGGAAATCAAAAGCATTCAATGACAGGAGGATTTGACATTTATCTGTACTACAAGGATTTATCTATGTTAGCTCGACACCAAAATAACGGTCCTATATTCACACCGGTTTCAAAAGAACAAGCATCCCCGGAAAGTCAGCTGACTTTCAGTTATTCAATCAATGACAATTGGGAGGTGACAACAGGGATACGCTATGTGTTCAGCCATAAAAGTTTTGAACAGTGGAGTTATGAGCCAGGTTATGATAACTATTATAAAAATCAGTTTGTAAATAGAGGCAATATCGTTCAGTTTGGCTTCCGATATAATTTAGACCAAAGAAACAAAAAAAGAAGTCAGAAAAAACTCGAAGAAAATGAAAGTGGATTTAGATTAATTAATGAGTAGTTTTAATAAATGATTGTGATATTATGCGCACCTTTCCCCTTATTCATCAACCCGACACCATGGACTGTGGCCCCGCCTGTCTCAGCATGATTGCCAAGCACTATGGCAAGACCTACAGTATCGATAATCTTCGAGGAAATTCTTACCTTGCCAGAGATGGCGTGTCACTTTTAGGAATAAGTCGAGCAGCAGAGAAAATAGGATTTAAGACTGTAGGCGGTCGCATCACGTTTGAAAAGCTGGCTGAAAAAGCCGTGTTGCCGTGCATTGTGCACTGGCGGCAAGACCACTTTGTAGTCGTCTATGACATCAAAAAAACACGCAAAAATGACTTCGAAGTCTATGTTGCCGACCCCGGCAAAGGCCGCATCCGCTTTACGCAAGAAGAATTTTGCAAGAATTGGATAAGTACACAGACTAATGGTGAAGAAAAAGGCGTTGCCCTGCTTTTGGAACCCACCAATCTGTTTTATGAGCAAGAAGGCGACGTGCAACCCGCACAAAACCGACTGAAATTCTTGTGGAAATATCTGGTAAAATACAAACGCTTTTTCACGCAGTTGATTTTGGGTTTATTTATCGGAAGCATCCTGCAACTGATATTCCCATTTCTTACGCAAGCCATTGTCGATACCGGCATACAAGGCAAAGACATCGGTTTTATCTGGTTAGTGCTCATTGCCCAACTGACGCTGCTTTTCAGCCGTACGGCAATAGATTTTATCCGCCGGAAAATACTGTTGCACATCAGCACGCGCATCAACATTTCGCTTATCTCAGACTTCTTTATCAAGCTGATGAAACTGCCAATGAAGTTTTTCGATACCAAACTTACGGGCGACCTGTTGCAACGCATCGAAGACCATCGGCGCATCGAAAACTTCCTTACGGCACAAACGCTCAATATGCTTTTTTCGGTGTTCAGTTTCGTTATTTTCGGCATCGTGCTTTTCATCTACAACGTACCTATTTTCTTGGTTTTCCTTTTAGGAAGCATCTTGTACGGACTTTGGATACAACTATTTTTGAAGAAAAGGCGCGTGTTGGACTACAAATATTTCGAGCAACAGGGCATCAACCGAAACGTTGTGTATCAACTCATTACCGGGATGCAGGAAATCAAGTTACAAGGTTGCGAACAGCGCAAACGGTGGGAATGGGAAGATACACAGGCTGATCTTTTCGAACTGAATATTCAATCGCTTTCGCTTCAACAGAATCAGGAAGCCGGAAGCATTCTGATTAATGAGTTGAAAAATGTGATTATCACGGTACTTGCTGCCACGGCGGTTATCAGCGGAAACCTTACACTGGGGATGATGCTGGCAATCCAGTATATCATCGGACAGCTAAACTCGCCTGTGGAGCAGATAATGGGTTTTATCTATCAATGGCAGGACGTAAGCATCAGTTTGGATCGCATGAACGAAATTCATACCGAAAAGAACGAAGAGAACGAAAACCGCACCATCGAAACGTTGCCTGAAGATTGTTCGGTGAAAATTGAGAATCTTTGTTTTAAATACAACGGTGCCCGCCCAGACTATGTACTAAACAACATCAATCTGAAAATCCCACAAGGTAAGGTTACCGCTATTGTTGGTGCTAGCGGAAGTGGAAAAACCACGCTCTTGAAACTTCTGCTTGGCTATTACACACCCAACGAAGGAAAAATCAATATCGGCAAAGATGATTTGGAGGATTATAACCTCGTTTGGTGGCGTGGTGAATGTGGTGCCGTGATGCAGGAAGGTTATCTGTTTTCGGACAGCATCGCCCGCAATATTGCTCCGATGGATGATGATGTGGACATTGACCGACTGTGTTATTCGGCAGGCGTGGCAAACATTGCCGACTACGTGGAAGCACTACCGTTAGGCTACAACACCCAAATAGGGCAGGATGGACAAGGAGTGAGCCAAGGGCAACGCCAGCGGATATTGATAGCCCGTGCGGTGTATAAAAATCCGCGTTTTATCTTTTTGGACGAAGCAACCAATGCTTTGGACGCCAACAATGAGAAAGCAATTGTGGAAAATTTGGCTGAATTTTATCAGAACAAAACGGTGGTCGTGGTTGCCCATCGCTTGAGTACGGTAAAGAATGCCGACCAGATTGTGGTGCTCGATGGCGGACGGATAGCCGAAATCGGTACGCACGAGGAACTCGCACAAAAACGTGGACAGTATTATGAATTGGTAAAAAATCAGTTGGAACTGGGGAGTTAATGCGCCAATGTGCTAATGAGAATAATAGGACTAAATTTGAAAACAGGAGATGGATAAAGAGAAAAAACAAATAGAGTTGAGGAGCGAAAAAGTCCGGAATATCATTGGACAGATTCCGCCGGTGCTGTTACGTTACGGTATCAGTATCATTGGTTTGGCAATCTGTATATTGGTAGGCATTTCGGCAGTTATTCCCTGTCAGCCTACAATTGATACCGAATTGGAAATGAGGCAGGATGATACGGATAAAATCCATTTCACGGTAAACATCCCGAAAAACAAAATGAAAGATTTTGAACTGTTTTCAGTCGTGCAGTGCGAACGAACATCGGAGCTGGAACTACCTGCTGCATTTAAGATATGTGCAGTATCCGACACCTTGCAGTTAGGCAACGATGGCGCCTGGTACAAAGCCGTAGTTATTCCCGAAGAAACTGAGGTGATTTCTGTAAATTTAGAGGATAATCCGGTAATTTTACCGGCGAAAATTATACTAAAACGAAAGAGTCTGCTTTTATGTGTCATGGATAAGGTTAAAGTGTAGAATATATGAATGGGCTTATTTATATATGCTTTCTTACATAGAAATTATAGTGTTCTTTTGTGACAAGTGTATTGATATGTCTATAATCTTAGTTTTGAGAAAAACATCTTTGATGTTTTTGTGGATAGACTCAAAAGCCAGCGTTAAATCAAATTCTATACGTATTCTTTATATAAATCACTGCAAATAACGACTATAAAGCTAAAACTTCACCTTATTTTTAGTAATTTTGCGCATCAATATAGAAAAAGATAAAAAATGAAAATACTGATATTAGGTGCCGGAAAAATGGGAACCTTCCTGACGGATGTGCTTTGTTTGGATCATGAAGTGGCACTATACGATACCAATCCCAATAATCTGCGTTTTGTGTTTAACACGCTGCGTTTTACCAATTTAGAAGAGATTCAGGACTTTGAGCCGGAATTAGTTATCAACTGTGTTACGCTAAAAAACACCATCGATGCGTTCAATGCGGTGATTCCTTATCTGCCGGAGACCTGCATTATTTCGGATATCGCTTCGGTGAAAAACGGACTGGCTGATTATTACAAAAAGAGCGGTATGCGCTATGTCTCCACTCACCCGATGTTTGGTCCTACTTTCGCTACGCTGGAAAACCTACGCAACCAAAGTGTGATTATTATTGAGGAGGGTGACCACATGGGTAAAGTCTTTTTCAAAGATATGTATCACTCCTTACGACTAAAAATTTTTGAATACACGTTTGAAGAGCATGACGAAACGATTGCTTATTCGCTTTCAATTCCTTTTGCCAGCACCCTGGTTTTTGCTTCGGTAATGAAACCAATTGAGGCACCGGGTACCACTTTCCAGCGTCATATGGATATTGCACGCGGGCTGCTTTCGGAAGATGATTACCTACTTTCGGAAATTCTTTTTAACTCCTACACTTACGGTCAGGTTGAAAATATCCGCTTGGAACTTCGCCGACTGCTGGCTATTATCGACAGCAAAGACAGCGAAGCGATGCACGAGTTTTTGCAGAAAGTGCGGGGGAATATTGAGTTGAAGTAGAACAGTAAAGTACACTAACCGCAAAGGCGCAAAGAACGCAAAGGAGAGTACTCTCAGTGAACTTTGCGCCTTTGCGGTAAATTAATCTTACCCTACACTTTTCACATTTCGTTTTCCCAACCACTCATTCAGCAATATTCCCGCAACAATCAAAAACAGCCCGATATAGGTGGTGCTGTAAATGCTTTCTCCCAAAATCAGATAGATTAGAAAGAGTGAAATAAAAGGGGATAGATAGGTTAGCTGATTGACTAATGCCGGGTTGGAAGTAGTTCGCAGTGCCATACCAAAGAAGATAAAAGGAACCGCCATTTCAAAGGCTCCTACGTAAACTCCTGCACCCAAGCCTTTTAGCGAAGCGAAAGAGACAGGTACCACCAGCGTGGCTGCCAGAAGATAAACCGAACCAAAAAGAAAACTGAGAAACAAGGTCACGATACTATCTATATGCGCCATCTTGCGGTTCAAAATCCAGAAGCTCGCCCATAAAAAAGCACTTAGAAACGCAAGAGCAATACCGGTTCCGGAAAGCGATTCGTCCGAAACCCACTCCGTTCCGAAGGAGATAAGTGCCACGCCGGTAAAGGAGACAAACATCCCGATGAATTTGTAAGCAGCAATGCGCTCGCGAAGCACCGTTGCCAGCATAATCACCAACAATATAGGCCAGAAGTAGTTTATAGGCTGGGCAATCTGTGCCGGTAACAAACTGTAAGCTTTGAAGAGCACCAGGTAGTAAGCAGCCGGGTTGAGCAGTCCGATAAATGCAAAGCGCATCCAATCTTTCTGTTGTACGGATTTTAGTTCACCCCATTTCCGGCTGAATATCATCACTACCGACAAAATCAACAGCGTGGTAATGGCCGAAACCAGAATCAACTCAAAGTGAGTCATATAGCGCAGTGCGATTTTGAAAGCAGAGGCCACAGTGGACCAGCTTGCAATGGCTATACCGGTATAAATAAGTGCTTTGTTACTCTCTTTCATGCTTTTTTCTTGAAAATTGGAACAAAAGTAAGACTTTTTTTCGATATTCACACTTTCGCCCCTACAGTACCTTAAAAGCGAACATATTAATAATAAACCGGATAAACAGCCGAAATGTCAATTTAAAGCAGTACTTTTGTAGCGTTAAGTTTTAGATGGGCCACTGCCTTGTATTCTCTGGTATAGTTTAGAATTCAATTCTTCCTCTTCCGGTTTTTGCTATTTCAGCTGCCAAATCAATTTATACATTTCTCTTAAATACAATAATTTTACCAGCTTGAAATCAGATGCTGACACTATAATCGGACGTTCCGGTTAATTTTATATGAATTTTACACAGTTAAACCTGACACAACCTATACAAAAAGCTTTAAAAACTGCAGGATACACATTACCTACCGAAATACAAAGTAAAGCAATTGAACCCATCATTCATGGCAATGATATTTTAGGTTGCGCACAAACAGGCACCGGCAAAACAGCCGCTTTCGCCATCCCCATTTTACAAAGATTAGAAGAAAACAGAACGCGTAAAGGCAATATTCGTGCTTTGGTGCTTAGCCCTACCCGGGAATTGGCATTGCAAATTGAAGCCAGCTTTAAGACTTACGCCAAATACATGAACACCCGCATACTAGCAATTTTTGGCGGTGTGCCGCAAGGCAAGCAGGTATCCTCTCTGAAAAGAGGTGTGGATGTGCTGATTGCTACTCCGGGCAGACTCTTAGACCTGTCACAACAGGGAATAGCCGATATCTCCAAAATCGAAATTTTAGTACTGGATGAGGCTGACCATATGCTCGATATGGGCTTTGTACATGATGTTAAGAGGATTTTGACTCGTGTGCCCAAACAACGACAAACACTCTTCTTTTCGGCAACCATGCCTCCCGCGATACGAAAATTTGCCGGAACCATATTGACCAAGCCGGTCGAGATTTCGGTGGCACCGGAAATACCTGTTGCGCAAAGCGTGCACCAATCGGTCTATTTTGTGGAGAAAAAGGAGAAGAAGAACCTGCTGGTACATTTACTGAAAGATAATTCGGCAGAACGATCGCTGGTGTTTACACGCACAAAATATGGGGCTGACAAACTGGTAAAACAACTGAGCAGAGCCGGTATTTATGCAGCCGCCATTCACGGGAATAAGTCACAGAACGCACGACAAAGGGCTTTGGATGATTTCAAGCGCTCCAAAATCACCGTTTTAGTCGCTACCGATATTGCTGCCAGAGGAATCGATATAGATGAATTGCCGCAAGTGGTCAACTACGAACTACCTCATGTTCCCGAAACCTATGTGCATCGTATCGGACGAACCGGACGGGCCGGTCATGAAGGTATTGCGGTGTCATTTTGTGATCCGGAGCAGCGCAATGAGTTGCGTGATATTCAAAAACTTATCGGATTCGAGATACCTGTAATGAAACAGGGAAACCCGAAGATTAAATCTATGAGTAATTAATTTTTAAAATAAAATATGGCCAAATCCTTTAACAAAAAAGAGAGAGAACAGAAAAAAGCAAAAAGACGAAAAGAGAAACTTGCACTACGGGAAGAGCGCAAAGCGAATAACAACAAAGGCGGTAGCTTTGATGATATGATCGTATATGTGGATGAATTCGGTAACCTGACCGACACGCCACCCGAACTGCAGGAGAGAGAAAAAGTAAACGTAGAAGATATTCAACTGGGCGCAGCACCCATTGAAGAGATAGATAGTGAGCTAACAGGGACAGTTATCA
>CAYPPC010000001.1:12591-22465 GCA_964412435.1 uncultured Paludibacter sp. | reverse complement strand
TAGTCACCTTTTTTGAGGATAAAGCCTATGGCTTTATTCAAGAAAAGAATAGCAGAGAGACTGTCTTCGTCCACGCCAGCAGCTCCGAAGAGCCGCTCAAAGAGAATGACAAAGTTACATTTGAAAAGGAGAGAACCCCTAGAGGCTTTTCTGCAATCAACGTAAAAATAATAAAATAAATTTCTAACAATTTTAATAAAAAAGAAAATGCAAGAAGGTAAAGTAAAATTCTTCAACGAATCAAAAGGATTCGGATTTATCACTCCCAACGATGGTGGAGCTGATGTTTTTGTACACGTTTCCGGCTTAATCGACCAAATCAAAGAAAATGATGTAGTAGAGTATGATGTACAGCAAGGTAACAGAGGATTGAATGCTGTAAATGTTAGAACCGTATAGTTCAAGCGCATTCAATAGCTTATTTTAAGATTAAAAATGCCCGGCATCCTGGATGTCCGGGCATTTTTATTTGGAAGTTTCACTCCTGTAGCTGAAATCACTTCTGAATTCAAACTTTTTGACGATACAAAATCGACACTTTTAATCTGATAAACATAGCTTTTAGTCAGCGTTCCGCTAAATAACAACACAATAAATCAGCATCTCCCCAAATTGCCTTACAAGGCTTTAATTCTGTGATTTTTATGCTAAAAAACAGCTAATATTATTCATTATTTATTCAAAATAACACTATATTTGTACCCTATTTCAACACTTAAAATCAATGAACGGAAAAACTATCGTTACCGGTGTAATTGGTGCTGATGTGCACGCTGTCGGTAATAAAATTTTGACTTATGCCCTGGAAGAAGCGGGCTTTAAAGTTGTAAACTTAGGCGTTATGGTGTCGCAGGAAGAGTATATCGAAGCGGCCATCGAAACCAACGCCGACGCTATCCTCGTATCATCACTCTATGGCCACGGTGAAATTGACTGTCACGGTTTGCGCGAAAAATGCGATGAGGCGGGACTCAAAGACATTCCTTTGCTTGCCGGAGGTAATTTAGTGGTTGGAAAACAGGACTTCAATGAAGTCGAGAAGCGTTTTCTTGCCATGGGCTTCACCAAAGCTTATCCGCCCGGAACCGATGTGGAAACTTGTATTGCTGACTTAAATGAGCTGTTGAAGTAACGTTTGACGTTTAACGTTAAAGAGCAGCAAATATTTTAAATTCGTGTTAGTTCTTATAGTACGTACGGACATGAACGCCGAAGGCAAAGAACGCCCGAAGGGCAAAGAACACAAAGTAACGAACGTGAAGCAAAAGAACAGCGTAGCGAAAGAACGCGAAGCAAAGAACACCGAAGCAAAATCACCATGATCATTCTTACCGCCGACATTGGCAGTACCTATACCAAGTTAACGGCTATCGACTCCGTCAAAAAGGAGATTGTAGCCACAGCTTCCTCTTTCACGACCATTGAAACGGATGTGATGGAGGGTTTTCGTGCTGCGCTCAAAAAGCTGGAAGAGCAGATTCCGGCTTTTAGCTACGATCAGCTGCTCACGTGCAGCAGTGCAGCGGGCGGATTGAAAATGGTGGCACTTGGTTTGGTTCCGGAACTAACATCCAAAGCGGCACGCCTGGCAGCAGCCAGCGCCGGTGCCAAGGTGATGAAGAGCTATGCTTTTGAAATATCACCTACAGAGATAGCTGAAATTGAATCTATTGAGCCTGATTTAGTTTTGCTAAGCGGCGGAACTGATGGCGGCAACAAAGAGGTTATCATTGCCAATGCGCGACATTTGGCGCAAATCAATCTGCCATTTTCGATTATTGTAGCCGGAAACAAAAGTGCTTCGGGTGAAGTTGCTCAAATTCTTGATAAAGCCGGTAAATCCTACGTAATCACTGAAAATGTGATGCCGGAGTTTAACCAGCTCAATATTGAACCGGCCAAGGAGCAGATAACCGAACTTTTTATCAGTCGAATTATCGAAGCAAAAGGGCTGCACAACATTCAGGAAATCAGCAAAAACAGCATTATCCCGACTCCATTAGCGGTGCTCGATGCCTGTCGCTTACTGAGCAAAGGAACGCAGGCAACTGCCGGTATCGGAGAGTTGCTCGCAGTCGATTTGGGAGGTGCAACCACTGATGTTTACACCATTTCAGACGGTAAGCCCACCCTTGAAAATGTAACGGTGAAAGGATTGCCCGAACCGAACAATAAACGCACGGTAGAAGGTGATTTGGGTATGCGGTATAGTCTGCATGCACTGGCAGATGAGATGGACCTGGAGACATTTTCCGATGCAATCGGAGTAACAACCGATCAGACAGAGGAGTGGATAAAAAGAGTGATCGAAAATCCGGGCACACTGGCAAAGACGGGGTCGGATGAGGAGAAAATTGAGCTGGGAGTTGCCCGACAAGCAGTTAAAATTGCAGTTGAGCGTCACAGCGGAACTTATCAGCCGGTATTCACACCATTTGGGCAGGTTTTTGCCCTGACGGGGAAAGACCTCTCTGCACTACCTTATGTTATCGGTATCGGTGGTGCAATTATAAACGCAACCCGACCGGAAGAAATTCTGGACGCCGCACGTCGTGAAGAAGATGATTTCAACTACGCCAAGCCACTCAATCCGGAATACTTAATCGACAAGAAATACATTTTCTCAGCGATGGGCTTACTCAGCAAAGAGCATCCGGAAGTAGCTTTGGAGATTATGAAGAAAGAGATGAAGAAATATGACAATGAGTCAATGAGAGAATGAGAGAATGAAAGCACAGCAAACCAATATACTGATATACTAATAATCTATAAACCAACACACTATTTAACTAATACGCAAATAAACTAACTATATGGAAATCACCAACAAAAAACTAACAAATGATGCCTTCTTTGCCGAGCGTAAAGAGATTCTCGGTCATTGGCCCACCGGAAAGGATGTTGATTTTGACGAAGCAGTGGCTTATCAGAAAGCAATTCCGGAAGAGAAACGTTTTGGTTTGAAACTGGCAAAAGCCGATGCGGAAGGTCGCACGCTGATTCAGCCGCGCGCCGGAGTTGCACTTTATGATGAACACATCAAACTGCTGCAATACCTCGAAACAGAAGGTGAAGCCGACCTGCTACCCACCACGGTGGATAGTTACACCCGTTTGAACCGTTACAATGAGGCGGAAACCGGTATCGCGAAAAGTCGCGAAACAGGTCGCTCGATGCTCAATGGTTTTCCGATTGTAAACTACGGCGTGGACGTTTGCCGTCAGGTAACTTCTGCTTTGAAGAATCCGGTGCAGGTGCGTCACGGTACACCCGATGCTCGTTTGCTCACCGAATTGTCAATTGCCGGTGGATTTACCTCTTACGAGGGAGGCGGAATATCATACAATATCCCTTATTCTAAAAACCATTCGCTGGAAAAAACAATTGCTCACTGGCAATATACCGATCGGCTGATTGGGATGTACGAAGAGGCAGGCGTTTCCATCAACCGTGAACCTTTCGGACCGCTCACCGGTACGCTGATTCCGGCCTGTATTTCCAACTCCGTGGCTGTAATCGAGAGTTTGCTTGCTGCTACACAAGGTGTTAAGGACATAACCGTGGGTTACGGACAGTGCGGAAACCTGATTCAGGATGTGGCTGCAATCAAATCGCTCACCAACCTGACCCGCGAGTATCTTGATAAGTTTGGCTTCAACGATGTGCGTGTGACCACCGTTTTCCACCAGTGGATGGGCGGTTTCCCACAAGATGAGGCGAAAGCTTTTGGAGTAATCTCCTGGGGTGCTGCCGCCGCCGTTTTGGCGAAAGCCACCAAAGTAATTGTAAAAACACCGCACGAAGCGATGGGCGTACCCACCATGGAAGCCAACGCTGCCGGTTTGCGTGCTACCAAACAGCTGATTTCGATGTTAGTGGATCAGGATTTCAGAACTATTCCGGCCGTAATTGCCGAAACTGAAATCATTATGAAAGAGATGCACTGCATTCTCGACAAAGTGGAAGAGCTGGGTAAAGGTGACTGGGCAAAAGGCAGTGTGGCTGCATTTGAGGCGGGTGTACTGGACATTCCGTTTGCTCCGAGCCGCTATAACGCCGGTAAAATGATGCCTGCCCGCGACAATGTGGGTGCCGTACGCATGCTCGATGTGGGTAATCTCCCTTTCACACAGGATTTAATTGATTTCCACCGTGAAAAATTAGAAGAGCGTGCCCGTTACGAGAAACGTCAGGTTAGTTTCCAAATGGTTATTGACGACGTTTACGCTATCGGAAAAGGATTTTTAGTGGGAAGACCCAAATAAAATCACATCATGTAGAGACGCGATTCATCGCGTCTCAATACATTGAATTATTAATATATTTTTTACCAACCATATGAAAATTACAAAATTAATCTGTGCAGCCGGTAAAACCGGTTTCTATTTCGACGATCAGAAAGCAATAAAGCAAGGTGCACAAAATGACGGTGCATTTTATATAGGCGAAGCCGCTACACCCGGATTTACAGCCGTTCGTCAGGCGGGTGAGTCCATCTCTATTCTTTTAGTTTTGGAAAATGGTGCGATTGCTCATGGCGATTGCGCTGCGGTTCAATACTCCGGTGCCGGAGGTCGCGATCCGCTTTTCTTAGCGGAGAATTTTATTCCGGTAATCGAAGAGCATATTGCGCCCCTTTTTGTGGGCAAAGAGATCAGCACCTTCCGTGAAATGGCTGATATTGTAGATAAAGCCATTAACCCCGAAACGGGGAAAGTTTTCCATACGGCCATTCGCTACGGCGTTTCGCAGGCACTTTTGGATGCTGTTGCTAAAAGTCAGTCCAAGCTGATGGCGGAGGTAATTGCCGAAGAGTACAACACGGAAATTGCAGAGCAAATTATTCCTATCTTTTCGCAATCGGGTGACGACCGTTACCTGAATGCCGACAAAATGATTATGAAAGGAGCTGATGTTTTACCGCACGCGCTCTTTAATCATGTTGAAACAAAAGTGGGTCTGAAAGGAGAGAAAATCAAAGAGTATATCGAGTGGTTGCGTGAGCGAATCTTGTCGCTCAGACCACGTGAAGATTACAATCCGACTATCCATATCGATGTTTATGGCACGCTGGGCATTGTTTTTGACAACAACTTAGAAGCCATTGCAACCTATATCGGAGAATTGGAAGAGATCGCCAAACCCTTTGCGCTGCGCGTGGAAGGTCCGGTGGATATGGGAGAAAAAGCAGCACAGATCAAAGCACTTGCTGAGATTCGTCAGCACATGGAAACCCAGGGAATTACTGCTGAAATTGTTGCCGATGAGTGGTGTAACACACTGGAAGATATCATCGATTTTTCAAAAAACAGAGCGGGACATATGGCACAAATTAAAAGCCCTGACTTAGGCGGTATCAACAACAGCATCGAGGCAATTCTCTACTGCAAGGAGCATGATATGGGTGCTTATTTAGGCGGTACCTGTAACGAAACGAACCGCTCAGCGGAAGTTTGTGCACACATCGCCATGGCTACACAGCCTGCACAATATCTAGCCAAACCCGGTATGGGCGTTGACGAAGGTTATATGATTGTTTACAACGAAATGAGCCGTATTTTGGCTTTAACGAAATAGATTGAATTATGAAAGAACTACGCGTATTATCACCCACCGCCATTCTCGGTTACGGTTTCCCGATGGAATCCTTCGAAGAGGGAATGAAGCGTAAACCGCACGTTATTGCCGTGGATGCAGGTTCTACCGATCCGGGACCCTACTATTTGGGTGCCGGGAAATCCTTTACCGATCGTAATTCGGTGAAACGTGATCTGGAAATTATGATTCCCGCGGCTCTTGAAGCCGGCATTCCGGTTATCGTAGGGACAGCAGGCGGCAGCGGCGGCAAACCACATGTGGAGTTGACCGTCGATATAATTAAAGAGATTGCTAAGGAGAGAAAACTGGCTTTCAAACTGGCTGTTATTCAGTCGGAGTTTGACAAAGAGTTTGTCAGAGAAAACCTGAAAGCAGGCAGAATTACTCCCTTGAAACCGGCCAAAGAGCTGACAGAAGTGGAGTTAGACGAAACCGTTCGCATAGTGGCACAAATGGGCGAAGAGCCTTTTATGGAGGCATTAGAAAATGGAGCGAACGTAATCCTTTCCGGGCGTTCGTATGACCCCTCCGTATTTGCTGCACTCGCTGTGAAAGAGGGTTACGACCGCGGACTGGCGATGCACATGGGTAAAATTCTGGAATGTGCCGCCATTGCTGCACTTCCGGGCAGCGGCAGTGATTCAATGTTTGGCTATTTGCAGGAGGACGGCTTTATCTTAGAGCCGCTTTCACCACAGCGCAAATGCACTACGCTCTCTGTGGCTGCACATACTTTATACGAAAAAACCAACCCTTACTTCCTGCCCGGACCAGGTGGTGCTATCGATCTGCACGAAACAAAGTTTGAGCAGATTGATGAGCGCAAAGTGCGGGTGAGCGGCAGTCGTTTTATCCCAACGGAGGAGTATTTCGTGAAACTGGAAGGAGTAAAACGGGTGGGATTCCGTACCATTTCCTGTGCCGGAGTGAAAGACCCGATAATGATTTCTCAAATCGACAGCATCACACAAAGCGTTCGCGACCGGGTGCAGAACAACTTTGAAGCTTACGGCATCAAAGATTTTTTCCTCGATTTCAAAATTTATGGTAAAAATGGTGTGATGGCGATGTTTGACCAGCCCGAAGTGCAGGCCGGCAATGAGCTGATGATAATTATCGAAGCGGTAGCTGACACGCAAGAGCAGGCAGATACTATATGCGGTTTTGCACGCAGTACGCTGCTGCATTTCGGTTACGAAGGGCGTATTTCAACAGCCGGAAACCTGGCTTTCCCCTTCTCTCCATCAGATGCCAAAATGGGCGAGGTGTTTGAGTTTAATGTCTATCACCTGATGAAGGTGGACGATCCCAAATCGCTTTTCCCAATTGAATACATCGAGTTTTAATCCTTAAAGAAATGAATTATGAAACAGCCATTAAATACAAACTCTCACTCATGAGAATATCCCGATAGTTCATCGGGAAGATGGCGTGTTCCATACGACCATAATGTAAAAAATAAAAAATATTCGTATGAAATATAAATTACCGGAAGTTGCTTCCGTAATCCGCAGTAAAAACTCGGGCCCTTTCGAACTCACGTTCGATATTATTTTCAAAGAGTTTGAGATGTATGAGAAGGTGAAAGCCGCGCAGGTTTTTACCCCCCAGATGTTTGCCCCGCTCTACAACATTCCCGAGCCGGATATTATTAGTTTGGTATATTTTGACCCCGCCAAAGCGGTGAAAATCACCATCGTGCGCCCTATTTCATCCGGTGCGTTGGGTGAAACCGATGTCTACGGTGCACAACAACATGCCCCATTGATGGAGGTGGAATTTGAGGTGTAGATTATGCTTACGCCCTTTCAGGGCTTTTGTTACATTCGCATCATTAACGTAGGGCGTTGCCCTACGCTATTGATGTAAGCCTTTCAGGCTTAGCAGGTTTCATAATCACTACATAATCAATACGATAAAAGCAAGAACATGATATACTATCCTTATCAAGAAGGAAAACAATTGCAGCACATTGATTAGTCGCACATACAAAACGCTGAAAGCGTTATAGAACACAACATAGGGCAACGCCCTATGATAATAGACAACAAGAGATTCAAAGCCCTGAAAGGGCGTAAGTAAAAAGCAAATAACATTTTATCTAAATAAAATCACATTTTGATTGATCCTAATTCATTGAGTATTTAAGATAAAAAACACACTTTATCGCACAAACATAACATTGAAAATGTTAAACTTTGTAGTATAGAGCACTACTCTATCGCGAAAAATCTAATTGAATTACAAACCAAGCTCCAACAGGCGCAAACAAAACAATTAATTATGGGACAATCTATTTCAAAAGTTTTAGTGCATATAACATTTAGCACAAAATATCGTCAAGTGTTGATCGACAATGAGATCGAAGAAAAGCTTTATGCATATTTAGGTGGAATTTGTAAAAAACTAAAATGTAATCCGATTATTGTGGGCGGCCATAAAAATCATGTTCATATATTATGTCTTTTATCAAGGAACATAACACAAGCAGACCTTCTGGAGGAAATCAAAAAGAGTTCCTCTAAATGGGCAAAAACTGTTTCTAAAAAGTATGAAAACTTTTATTGGCAAAATGGATATGGGATCTTCTCTGTTAATCCAAGCGAAGCAGAAGTAGTGGTTAATTATATTAAAAACCAAAAGAAGCATCATAGCAAAAGAACGTGGGAGGATGAGTTTTTGGCGTTTCTTAAAAGATATGGGGTTGATTATGACGATCGATATATTTGGGATTGAGACTTGTTGCTTTCGCCCTTTCAGGGCTTGCATTGCATTCGCATCATGAACGTAGGGCGTTGCCCTATGAACATGAAAACAAGAAAACCAAAGCCCTGAAAGGGCGTAAGAAAAATAAAAGACAAATGAAAAACTTCATTCAAGAATACATGGTATCGTCGCAGTACTTTGCCCCGCGGGGCAAAGAGCGACTGATGTTCCTCGGTGAGCAGATCTCGCACCGCCACCTCAATTACAGCGATCGGCTGATTGGCGTGGTGGGTGATGCGGGTGCCGGAAAATCCTCACTGATCAAGGGGATGTTTCCCGGTTTGCAGCTCTCGAACGACGACGATATTCTCGATCCGAGAAAGATGTTACAGGTGCGCCATTCACTCACTGAAGTAGAGGATGCGTCTACTTTCCATATAGATATTCGTTTTCAGATGGCATTTACCCAGATGTACGAAATTGTAGATTGGGTGAATAATCTGTTGGAACGAAAACGCCGCGTAGTGATTGAGCATTTCAACCTGCTTTATCCGGCATTGGGCCGCAATGCTGACATTATTGTTGGCATCGGAGAGGAAATTATCGTTACCCGCCCCAGTCTTTTTGGACCACACCCGGAGAGTGTTTATGCCATCGTACACGAATCGTTGAAAATCAGAAAAATGGCACACTCTGCCGAGGAGATTGCCATGACTATCCTTCATGAAGAGTTTAACGTTGGCTACGGTGAGTATTTCTTTTCAGATATCCGCAATGGATTTGTCGTGAAGTTTTACAAGAAACCCGATATCGACCTGGATCATATGGCCGAATTGATTGACAAGGCACTGGCCAAAAATCTCGATATATCCTATTATGATGAAGACAACATCATGATTGCCGGGCAAATTATCCCTTGTGATGGCTCGCGTTTCCATGTAAAAAACACCTCTGAAATTAAAGATTTCCTGCTTGTAAGAGAGTTTGTTTACGATCCCGACACAGACACTCACTGCCTGATTGGTCTGATAGACACTGAGGTGGGAGATCTAAAAAACAGAAACACAAAATATTTCTTAACCAGACAATGTGCCCATGAAACAGATTAAATCGGGTGATATCACCGCTTTGGTAGAGCAACTCTGCATTGAAGCGTGCTGCGTTATCACCGAAGACATTGAGAACAAATTCAAAAGCAGCCTGCTGACTGAACGCTCCCCTTTGGGTAAAGAGATCATCAGCACCCTTTTGGAAAATGCACGTATTGCGCGCGAAGAGCGCTCACCCATATGTCAGGACACCGGAATGACGGTTGTTTTTGTACGAATGGGACAAAATGTACAGATTGTAGATGGCTTTATCGAAGATGCTATCAATGAGGGCGTACGCCGGGGCTACGAAAAAGGTTATCTGCGTAAATCAGTTGTAAAAGATCCTTTTGACCGGGTCAACACGCAGGACAACACCCCCGCTATCATTCATTACGAACTGGTACCGGATGATGAAACCTTTCACATTACCGTTTCGCCGAAAGGCTTTGGCAGTGAGAATAAGAGTGCCCTGAAAATGC
>CAYPPC010000001.1:4898-12581 GCA_964412435.1 uncultured Paludibacter sp. | reverse complement strand
AGCGCCGGCGTGGAGGGGGTGAAAAAGTTTGTAATCGACACAATCTTTGAGGCGGGGGGCAACCCTTGTCCTCCGATAATTGTGGGTGTAGGCGTAGGCGGCACCATGGAGCGTGCAGCTTATCTGAGTAAAAAGGCTCTGCTGCGTCCACTCAATGAACAAAACCCCAATCCAGAACAGGCAGCACTGGAGGCTGAACTCCTGGAAGAGATTAATAAACTGGGTATTGGTCCTGCCGGATTTGGCGGAACTACCACCGCACTGGGTGTCCATATTTTGACCAATGCTACACATATTGCCGGACTACCCGTCTCGGTAAATATCGGCTGTCACGCCACGCGCCACGCTGAGGGATCACTATAATACAAGAAGCAAGATGGAAAGAAAAATTATTCACGCACCATTCTCTGACGAGGATATCCGCAGTTTCAAGGCGGGCGATATGCTCTATATTTCAGGAACTATTTACACGGCGCGAGATGCTGCGCACAAGCGGCTGGCTGAGATGATTGAACAAG
The DNA here is from genome assembly GCA_964412435.1 of uncultured Paludibacter sp. Classification (GTDB taxonomy): domain Bacteria; phylum Bacteroidota; class Bacteroidia; order Bacteroidales; family Paludibacteraceae; genus UPXZ01. The sequence continues at coordinate 12,063 of CAYPPC010000001.1, read as the reverse complement.
GAGAGCCGATGCCTTTTGACTTTACAGGGCAGGCTGTTTACTACGCCGGGCCGGCACCGGCCAAACCGGGGCAACCAATCGGTTCAGTGGGACCTACCACCGGCGGGCGCATGGATGCTTATTCACCCCTGCTCATTGAAAAAGGGCTGAAGGTGATGATTGGAAAAGGTACCCGCAGCGAAGAGGTGATTGAAGCGATGAAGAAGCACACCGGAATCTACTTTGCAGCTATTGGCGGTGCAGCCGCTCTGATGGCTAAATGTGTTATCAGTTCCGAAGTGATTGCTTTTGAAGAGCTGGGACCCGAAGCCATTCGCCGCTTGGAGGTGAAAGAACTACCGGTTGTGGTGGCTATTGACAGCGAGGGAAACGATATGTATAAAATTGCTCTCGAAACCGACTGGCAAAAATAGAAATCCGACCCGAGTAACCATAAAAAAATCTGCTGCTCTTTTACAGAACAGCAGATTTTTTATTTATACGGAAAACTCCGTTTATAGTTTCAAATTAGCCATCGCTTCGTCCAGGCCATTCGGGTCTTTACCACCTGCAGTTGCAAAGTGAGGCTGTCCGCCACCGCCACCCTGGATATATTTCGCAGCATCGCGAATCAGGTTAACGGCATTGTGCCCTTTTTCAACCAGATCATCTGAGAGCAACAGTGTGAGGGAAGGTTTATCATTATGAACGCTGCCGATAACTACCATCAGTGCTCCCGAATTGGAGTCGAAAAACTTACTCTTAATCTGGAACACTAAAGTTCTAATAGCTTCATTCGACAGATCGGTACGGAAGCGAATCACTTTAACTCCCTCCTCCTCCTTCACACCTTCCAGCAGTATATCGCGAATGCTGGCAATCCGCTCATTCATAAAGCTGTCAACCTCTTTGCGCAGCTCACTGTTCTCCATGATTGAGCGCTGAATTGCTCTTACCAGGTCAGGCGTGTTGTTAAACAGCTCTCTCGCACTATCAAGTACATCCTGCTGGAAATCCATGATTTTCTCAACTGCACGGCCGGTAACCGCCTCAATACGGCGCACGCCGGCAGCGATGGAACTTTCAGATACAATGCGCACCATACCGATATCACCGGTTCTCTTCACGTGCGTGCCTCCACAAAGTTCAGTGGATGATCCAAACTGAATCACACGTACCTGCTCACCATATTTCTCGCCAAAAAGGGCCATCGCACCCATCGTCTGAGCTTCAGCGATCGGCACTTCTCGCATCTCATTACGCACAATGTTTTCGCGCACTTTGCGGTTAGCCAATTTCTCAACCGCTCTGATCTCCTCCAGACTCATTTTCTGGAAGTGAGAGAAGTCGAAGCGTAATGAATCAGGACTCACATACGAACCCCGCTGCTCCACATGAGTACCCAGTACTTCACGCAGTGCTTCATGAATCAGGTGCGTTGCCGTGTGATTCCGGGCTGTTGCTTTGCGCAGACCCACATTTACAACAGCTGTAAAGCCGGCCGACACATCTTCCGGTAATTTATTGGTCAGATGTACCGACAGGTTATTCTCATTTTTAGTGTCGAAAATCTCTACTTCACCATTTTCAGAAACAAGCTTCCCTTTGTCGCCCACCTGTCCACCTTGTTCTGCATAGAAGGGGGTGTCAGAGAGCACAAGCTGATAGAACTCTTTTTTCTTCTGAACAACTTTGCGATATCGCAAAATTTCCGTTTCAATTTCAGTGGTATCATAGCCCACAAAACGACTTTCACCTGTACGCACAACCACCCAGTCACCGGTTTCAACGGCAGCTGCATTACGAGCACGCTCTTTTTGCTTTTCCATCTCCACATGAAACTCTGATTCATTGAGCGTCATTTCATGCTCGCGTAAAATCAGTTCAGTGAGGTCAAGCGGAAAGCCGTAAGTATCATATAGTGTAAATGCATCTACTCCGGAAATCTCCGTTAATCCTTTTTTCTCTGCCTCAGTAATGGTTCTCTCCAGTAGTTTAATACCGGTCTCCAGGGTGCGCAGGAAGGATTCCTCTTCCTCTTTCACCACTTTCTCTATCAAATCTTTTTGAGCGATAAGCTCGGGGAAAGCACCACCCATTACTTCACACAGCACATCCATCAGGCGATACATAAAAGATTCATGCAGTCCCAGGAAAGTGTAGCCGTAACGAACAGCACGACGCAGAATCCGGCGAATTACATAACCTGCTTTGGCATTGGAAGGCAATTGTCCGTCAGTAATAGAGAAAGCAATGGTACGGATGTGGTCAGCAACCACACGCATGGCGATATCCACTTTCTCATCTTCACCATATTTTTTACCCGCAATTTTGGCAATCTCCTGAATAATTGGCTGGAAAACATCAGTGTCGTAATTGGATGTTTTCCCTTGCATGGTCATACAAAGACGCTCAAAGCCCATTCCGGTATCAATTACTTTTGCAGGAAGTGGTTCGAGTGCCCCACTCGCTTTGCGGTCGTACTGCATAAATACGTTGTTCCAGATCTCCACCACCTGCGGGTGATCCTGGTTCACCAGTGTAAGGCCATCCACTTCTGCACGCTCGTGATCCGGACGAATATCAATATGGATCTCGGAGCAAGGGCCGCAAGGACCGGTATCACCCATTTCCCAGAAGTTATCATCTTTGTTTCCATCGATGATGCGCTCTTCCACAATATACTTCTTCCAAATATCAGCAGCCTCATCATCGCGTTCGAGACCCTCTTCGGGTGCACCCTCAAAAACAGTTACATAAAGACGGTCTTTATCAATTTTCAGCACATCTGTCAGGTATTCCCAGGCCCAGGCAATCGCTTCCTCTTTAAAATAATCTCCAAACGACCAGTTGCCCAGCATTTCAAACATGGTGTGGTGATAGGTGTCGTGCCCTACCTCTTCCAGGTCGTTGTGTTTTCCGCTTACGCGAAGACATTTCTGCGTATTGGCAACCCGCGGGTATTTAATCGGGTCGTTACCCAGAATAATATTTTTAAACTGCACCATTCCGGCATTGGTAAACATCAAGGTTGGATCATCCTTAATCACCATGGGTGCTGAAGGTACAATTTTGTGATCTTTTGAAATAAAAAAGTCAAAAAATGACTGTCTAATCTCTTGCGAAGTCATCATAATTCTATCTTGCTCCGGCTTTCCCTACAAGCAGAGCCGCTTATTCTATGTTATTTTATGTCTAAAAAAACGCCTCATCAGGGTAATGAGCACATTTTTTCGAAATTAAACTACAAAAATACATCATTTTTATTACTTTTGCATAATATCCGCCTAATATTTGATTATGGAAGAGCTTCGGTCTTCTTCTTTTCAACTGTTGGCACTTTCAAAACAGAAAGAAACTATGGCGAAAAAGAAATTCTACTTTAACCCGGAAACGATTGACTACGAAGAGATTCAGGTAACTTTCTCTTATCGTTTGAGGCAGATTCTGGTGCATACACTTTCAGGGATTCTGCTGGGGCTGGCTTTTTTCTTTTTGTTTGTATCTATCATCAAATCCCCGAAAGAGAAAGAGCTCTATATGCAGAAAAGCAGACTCGAGGGACAATATAAAGCACTTAACGCCCAAATCCGGGATATGCAGGGAGTGCTGAGCGATCTGCAAGAGCGTGACGACAATCTTTATCGGGTCATTTTTCAGGCGGAGCCTATACCCTACGCATCACGAAGTGCTACCACCCGCAATATAGAGTATTATGACGAACTGATGCGCAAAACCAATTCACAAATTCTGGTACAAACCACACAAAAGATGGATGAATTGCGCAAACAGCTTTATGTGCAATCACGATCTTTTGATGAAATTGTTGAGCTGGCCAAAGAGCATCAGGTAAAACTGGACTTTATTCCGGCCATACAACCCATACTAAACAAAGAGCTGACCCGCGTAGCTTCAGGCTGGGGCTATCGCATCGACCCGATTTATCACACTAAAAAGTTTCACTACGGCATGGACTTTACCGCTCCTACCGGTACTGAAATTTTTGCGACAGCCAACGGAAGAATCTCTGCTGCTGGCTGGGAACAAGGTTTTGGAAATACTGTGCGCATCGATCACGGTTACGGATATGAAACACTCTATGCTCATTTATCTGCTCTCAAAGTGAACGCAGGAAAAAGTGTTACGCGCGGAGAAGTTATAGGGCTGGTAGGCAGCACCGGAAAATCAACAGGGCCGCACCTTCATTATGAAGTACACCTGAATGGCACACCGGTGAATCCGCAAAACTACTATTACCTCGACCTCACACCGGAGGAGTATGATCGTATGTTACAGCTGAGCAGTAATTTCGGTCAAACCATGGATTAAATCCCATTTTAAAATGTCAGAAAAAAGAGCAATTCAAAAAGATAAACAGGCTTTCCCGATTGGAGTATTTGACTCGGGCTACGGCGGACTGACCATTCTGAATGAAATCAGAAAACGCCTGCCGGAGTACGACTATCTCTATCTGGGCGACAATGCCCGCACACCTTACGGAACCCGCTCCTTCGAACTGGTTTATAAATTCACTTTGCAGAGTGTAAAGTATCTTTTCGATCAGGGTTGCCGCCTTGTAATCCTTGCATGCAACACCGCTTCGGCCAAAGCATTACGCAGCATTCAACAGCGCGATCTGCCCGTTATCGACCCGACACGCCGGGTACTTGGAGTAATCCGCCCCACAGCTGAAGCGGCTGAGAAGATGACAAAAACAAATCATCTCGGCCTTTTCGCTACCAGTGGAACCGTTCTTTCAAACTCTTACCCTCTGGAGATTGCCAAACTCTCTCCCGACATTGTGATTGAGTCGGAAGCTTGCCCCATGTGGGTGCCGCTGATTGAAAACAACGAACACCTCAGCCCCGGTGCCGATTATTTTGTAAAACAGCACACCCGAAACCTGATGGAGCGCGACTCCAAAATTGATGCTGTTATCCTCGGATGCACCCACTACCCTTTGTTGCGTGACAAAATCAGGGAGTTTTTACCTGAAAATGTAGCCATTATTTCACAGGGTGAAATTGTAGCTGAAAGTCTGGCTGACTATCTGCAGCGTCACCCTGAAATGGCTGAGCGTTGCTCTAAAAACGGCACTGTACGCTATCTGACCACCGAAAATCCGGAAAAATTCTCATCTTCCGCCTCTATCTTTCTTTCCGAAGAAATTGCGGCTGAGAATGTAGAAGTGGAACGTTAATATCCTGACCATGCTGCTTACTCTGATCTGTTTTTTTTTCTTAAGTCTCTCTTTTGTACTCTATCGGCAGCTGATCGGTAAATTCAAAAAGGGCTGGCAGGCGACACCTCTTTTCCAAAGTGACAAAGAGCCCGAAAGCCACGAGCAGATCTCGGTTATTATTGCTTGCAAGAATGAGGCAAAGAACCTGAATTGTCTATTTGAAGCCTTAAAGAAGCAGAGTTACCCTCACTTTGAAGTTTTGCTTGTTGACGACCACTCCGATGACGGAAGCTTTGAACTGGCTAATGAACAGATGAATAATTTTCCACAACTGAAAGTGCTTCAAAATGAAGGCACCGGCAAAAAGCAGGCAATCAGAACTGCTGTTTATGCTTCCCGGTCTGAATGGTTAGTTAGCATCGATGCTGACAGCACTCCGCAGTCCGGCTGGCTGGATGCCATCGGGAAATGTTTTACTCTGGAACAGGCAGATTTGCTGATCGGACCTGTCAGCATGACAAGTAACAACAGCTTTTTTCAGAACTTTCAGCAGCTTGAATTTATGAGTCTGGTGGCAAGCGGTGCGGGTGCGGCAGGTGTCGGTTCACCCATTTTGTGCAATGGCGCCAATCTGGCTTTTTCACGCAAAGCGTGGCTGGAAAGTGAGAAAGACCTCCATTTTGATATTCCTTCCGGTGATGATATTTTTTTATTACAAAGCATCAAATATCGGGGTGGGAAAATTCAATTTGTAAAGTCTGAGGAGAGTATTGTTACCACCGCTCCCGGCACCTCGCTTCGAAGCTTCTTTTCGCAACGTACGCGCTGGGCGTCCAAGCATACCATGTATGCCGACAGAGAGCTTACTTACACAGCTGTGATAGTTTTACTAATCAATTTCACACTGATAACATCACTCCTGCTCTCTCCATGCTCAGTCTGGATTTTTGCGGGATTTATTGCTCTGCTACTACTTAAAATGGGAGTTGATTTTCGTTTCCTGCAGAAAACTGCTCAGTTTTTTAACATCAGGATCAGCAAAATGAAGTTTTTCTTCTTTTCTCTGCTCTACCCTTTCTATATCGTTTTTACAGCTTTGCGGGCACTTATTTACAAAAACAGCCGCTGGCAGTAAATACGCAAACAGCCGGCAATTTAGTTTCTGATGATCAGAAAATTGTTGATGTAGTCAGTCTGATAACGCTTCAGTCCATATTTGGAAGGCCCTTTGGAGACCCGCCCCCATCCGTCTCTCACATAAAACTCAGAGCCACATTCGCGACAGCGCACATGCCCGGGATTATCCGGTATTGTATATACCCGAACATCCCGCTTAGCTTCGTAAGGGCAGCTTAGGTCATAGGAGAAAAAGCGGGTATTAAAAGTGGACTCTGTATCCAGCCCCACTACCACCAGCACGCCTCCATAACCCACATGAAAAGGAGGGTAAGCGCGCGGATGAACAAAAACCAGTGTGTCGTCGATCACGCCTCCAAAAGTAGGATCATAGGAGAGCATATTCAGGCTAATCTCTACCGGCACATCAGGGATGGGTGACTGATAGGGATTACTGCATGCCACAGATAGCACCAGGAGCAGAACAAATATGTAATTTTTAACCTTCAAGACATCGTGATTAATACAATACACAAACGAATTTTCACCGTTTTTATTTTAGAACCGGAAACGAAAGCTTGCAGCCGGGCACCGGTTTATAGCGAAGAGAAACAAAAAAGGACAAGCATCTTCACACCTGTCCTTTTCTAAAAATATGATTGAGTATTAGAACTTATACATAAATCCAACACCAAGAATCTCTTTGAACTGAACTCTCGCTTTTTCCACATCCACTCCATTCACCTCTTTAACACTTTTGATGTCATAATCATAAATCAGGTGTGTGTTGATGCTTACCGAAATATAGTCGTTCACCTTCATTCCAATGATATTCTCCCAGTTCACGTCCACATACTGCGGATTATCCAGATAATTGGAGAAAAGGTC
>CAYPPC010000001.1:3315-4880 GCA_964412435.1 uncultured Paludibacter sp. | reverse complement strand
AGGGTGAAGTTTTTGAAAAAGCCATCTTTGAAGTCATTTTTGGCAAAGCCGAGACGCACATACCCCCCGAGCTCCTTGCGTGAACGCTCTCCCGGAGTTACTCCAAATGCACCGATTGATGAGAGATAGTCATCATGCACAAAGGTAAATTTACCGGTAACCGGTGAAATAAACGCGTTAAAATACTGGTTAGGAATATAGTTCAGACCGATGGCTGTCAGTAAATAAGCCGGCGCCAGAAAATCTGAGATTTTTTTATCCGTATCCGGATAGTTGTAACCCGGAGTAAACTGCGTACGGAAATTCAACAGGCCAGCATAATAGAAGTTGCTGAAAGCTTTCCGTCCATACTTCGAAGTAAAATCAAAGCGGTCGTCAGTTTTCATAATTCCCTCAACTCCACTCTGCTGCAGCAGACCATAGCCCATATCGAGGCTGTTTTCCCAGGAGTTTTTGTTGTCATAATAGTTGGCAAACAGGCCGAGAAGACCATTGACAGCTACTGAATTCTGACCACCTGCCGCCCAGTTTACCAAAGAGGTTTGTGCCAGATTCAAACTACTGATTCCACCCTTAGTCCAGGTTGATACCGAATCAGTCTTTAGTTCACTTTTTAATTGATCCTGACCCTCCGTCAACTGTGCAAATGTACTGCCAACAGCCAGGAACAGAACCAAAATAGATACAACAATTTTTTTCATACGTTATTGAAACATTAAGTTGGTTATAAAAATATGCTTATTGCAGTTTCCTGCAATAAGCATACAAAAGTAGTTAAAATAATCCAATTCTCAATCTTCTACCGGCTCCAGTTCAATCATAACGAAGTCTTTGGGAATTTTCTCACCCGGCTTTACGTTAATTTTCTTCACTCGTGCCGTGAAAGGCATATCAATGCGGTTCTGCATTTTCATAGCTTCCAGAATAAGCAGTTGCTTACCCTCCTCAACCACCTCTTTCTCCTTGACATCCACCGAAATAATGGTGCCGGGGATGTAAGATTGAATTTCGTAAGGATCCGGGTCTTCCCAGAACTTACGAGCTTTAAATTTAGTTGTCAGCTGCGTTGAGTAGGATCGCGAGGTGACAGCGAAATCCACCAGATCGAGTCCTTCAATAGCCTTGTCGGTTTCAATCTTCTTTTTCGCCTCCTTTTTGCGTTTCTGCTCCTCTATTCCGGCTGCTTTGCGTCGGGCCATTCGCTCTTTACGCTCTTCAGCCTCTATTTTTGCCTCTTCCTCCTTGCGCGCCGCCTCTATTTTGCGGGCACGCTCACGAACTTTCCGCTCTTCGGCACGTCTTTTCATACGCGCTTCACGCTCAGCGGCCTCTTGTTCCGGAGTCAATTTTGGTTTTTTATTTTTATCGTTCTCAGGCATAATGATTTTCTGTTTTTAATAATTTTCAAATTGCAAATAATCTAATATACCTTCTGAGTTAGAACGGTGGAATTCCGTGCTTCTTCTTCGGACGATAGTCTTCTTTATTCTTAGAGAGAGAAAGTGCATGAATCAGTAAATCACGGGTCTCGTCGGGTTCAATCACCGCGTCGATATACCCTTTTG
>CAYPPC010000001.1:0-3305 GCA_964412435.1 uncultured Paludibacter sp. | reverse complement strand
GGCGCATTTTACCTTCATCTTCAGCCTCCATAATCTCTTTACGGAAAATGATATTAGCTGCACCTTCCGGCCCCATAACAGCAATTTCAGCTCCCGGCCAGGCGTAAACAAAGTCGGCACCGAGGTGACGCGAGTTCATCGCAATGTAACCACCACCGTAAGCTTTACGCAGAATAACTGTCATTTTTGGAACAGTAGCTTCTGAATATGCATAGAGCATTTTCGCACCATGACGAATCACACCGGCATGCTCCTGATCCACACCCGGCAGATAGCCCGGCATATCTTCCAGCGTTACAATAGGAATGTTGAATGCATCACAGAAACGGATAAAGCGGGCTGCTTTATCAGAAGCATCACAATCGAGCACTCCCGCCAGATACATCGGTTGGTTGGCTACAAAACCTACAGTTTCACCATCGATCCTGCCAAAGCCGATAACGATATTGGCTGCCCAGAGCTGGTGCACCTCTAAAAATTCAGATTCATCGGCAAGTGCAGAGATCACATCGCGCACATCATAAGGTTTTTTGGGGTCAGAAGGAATGATATTCTCAATTTTTCTTCTGAATTTGGGTGCTTTCGGAGCAACACTAACAGCACGCTCTTCATTATTGTGCGGAATCAGAGAGATCAAAGTCTTAATCTGATCGAAGCACTCCATTTCGCTTTCAGCAAAGAAGTGTGCATTACCAGTAATTTCAGCATGAACACGGGCACCACCCAGATCTTCCTGTGAGATTTTCTCTCCAAGAACAGTTTCAATTACGTTGGGACCGGTAATAAACATTTTTGAGATATTGTCTACCACAAAAACAAAGTCGGTCAGCGCAGGTGAATAAACAGCGCCACCGGCACAAGGGCCGAGAATAACCGAGAGCTGTGGAATAACTCCCGAAGCCAGCGTGTTGCGATAAAATATCTCACCATAGCCTGCCAGTGCGCCAATACCCTCCTGGATACGTGCACCACCTGAGTCATTAATTCCAATGCAAGGTATTTTCATTTTCAGGGCATGGTCCATGATTTTGGTAATTTTACGTGCGTGTTTCAGTCCGAGTGAACCGCCCATCACAGTAAAATCCTGAGCATAGATACATACAGGAGCTCCATTGATGGTACCGGTACCGGTAATAACTCCATCGCCGGGAAGTTCTTTGGTCTCCATGCCAAAGTTTTTCTCTTCATGTTCTACAAAAAGGTCGTATTCATAAAACGAACCTTCATCAAGAAGGGCTAAAATACGAACCCGAGCCGGCATTTTACCCATTGCAATTTGCTTTTCAATTGCTTTGTCGCCACCTCCTTTTTCGATTTTCGCTTTCTTTTGACGTAAAGCGAGGATGTTCTTTTTTGAAGACATATAAATGAATTTTGGTTAGTTGATTCGATTTAATCGATGTTGGGAAAGATTTTGTTAAATACTTGTTGTTTTACAAATTTCGCTGCAAAGTTAAGACAAAATTCTATATTTCAGGCAAATTTTGCACACTTTTAGTAAAAGTGTGTAATTTTACAGCTTACTACTGAGCATTTTAAGGATTTGTTTTCCGGCTAATTGAAAGCCGGAACGACACAGCGTGAAATCTAAATTTTCAAGGCTTAGCTGCAATTCTGCAGCCGGATCCGCTCCATACCTATCGCCTTATCAGCCGGATCTCTAAGCGCTTCAGTAGCAATATATTCTATTTCCGTGCGACCTAAGCCCTTTCTGTCAAGTATTTTCAAGAGAGCCGGCATACATTAATGTTATTACCTGAAAATGATCTCGCGCACCACCGAGGCACCCACGTGCCTGTTGAGCGAATCCTTTATTTTTTCACGGGAGAGAAACAGTTCATGCCGCAACACAGAAGAGGTGAGCGTAACATAGAGCACATTGTTGCTGATAGAGATTTTTGAAGTGTATTGCATAATATTCTCTCCAAGCACCTCACCCCAGGACTGCACAACACGATTTTCGTAGAGTTTTTCATCCATTCGGTTCTCCTTCAGCACCTGTTTAAGCACATCCCGCAATGACTCTGTATTTTTTTTACGCATCTCTTTTAATTGCTTTTCACACCCGGTTCAGACCGGTATCTATAAATTCTACTTTTTATCTTTTTGAAGCTTCAGCACCATACCATTACCGGCACCTTCGCTGTATGGCATCTTATTCAGATCATAAAGCGACTGCAGCGTCATTCCGTATTTCTGCGCAATACGATACATGTTTTCTCCTGCTGCCACCCGGTGAGTGGAGTATTCTGAAGAAGCTGTTTTCTTTTTGGGTTTGATATAGATTACGGTACCCGGTTCCAGTTCGCGCGATTCTTTCAGGTCATTGAATTTTAACAGTTTCGCCTCTTTCAGACCAAACTCATTAGCGATGCTGGCATAGCTGTCTCCCGCTTCAGAAAATACACAAATTACACCATTATTTTTATAAAGCTGATGCCCTTTGAGCTGGAAGAATGCTGCATTACCCCACACATATGTTTTTCTATTGTGAGGAGAGTCAGCCTTTTTGATATCCATCGGGAGTCCCATGTCAAACTTATGCAGATCATAATCTTCAATCAGCTTAATCAGCTTTTGTGCATAATTGGGATCCGTAGCATAACCGGCAGCCTTCAGCCCAAAAGCCCAGCCACGATAATCTGTCGGTTCCAGCTTAAACAGCGAAACATAACGCGAACGTGTTGTCAGAAAAAGGGAATGATCTTCATAGGAATCCCTCACAGTTGGGTATTTTCTGAAACACTCCTGCTTGGCATCATCATCAAAACGAACCGATTGCCCGGTCCAGTCGTGACACTTTATGCCAAAATGGTTGTTTGACATTTGCGACAAACGACTTTTCCCCGCTGCTGATTCAAGCAGTCCCTGAGCCAGCTTAATACTTGCCGGGATATTGTGCAACTTTTGCTGCTCCATAGCAATGGGTGAATAGGATTGAATATATTCGAGATAAGCTGTGTGCATCATCTGAGATTTTGCTGCAAACGACACCACCAAAACTAATAGCAAGCTTGTAATTCGCTGTTTCATAAGATATTTTCAAGTGTATAGCTAAAGCTGTACGGCAAAGCCGAACAATCGTTAGTTATGAATAAAGAATTTTTCACACAAATATAAAACTAATAATGCAAACTCTCGTTTTACATTAAATAATTTTATATATTTGTAATCAAACAAACCGGAATAACATGAAGGAACACAGCTATACGATTCAGTACAAAGCCTACCGTCCGGACGAGCTCCCGGAGCGATACAAAGCACTGGTTGAAGAGGCTAAAAAGCAGACTCAAATGTCTTATGCA